>CALACD010000455.1 GCA_937890445.1 uncultured Acidimicrobiia bacterium
GGTGATCCTCGACATTCCGCTGCTGGCAGAGACCAAGAACACGCACGGTGCAGCCGATGTCATCGTGGTCGACTGCCCGACCGAGGTCGCGATCCAACGACTCGTGGAGCACCGCGGCTTCTCCGCAGCGGACGCCGAGGCCCGGGTCGCATCCCAGGCATCGCGCGACGATCGACTGGAACTGGCCTCGTTCGTGCTCGACAACTCGGGATCCGAAGCTGAGTTGGACGAGGAAGTGGCGCGGTGCTGGGCGTGGTTGTCCGACCTCGCCCCGACGCCCTGGCCGCCGGCGCACCAGGAGCCGCCGGCGCACCAGGAGCCGTCGATACCGTAGGAATCGGTCCGACGCCTCATATCGGTGGTCGGGAGGCCGATCTGGTGAACATGGTCGACGTAGCCACCTCGACGTCGACGACCCCGCACGGTCCTGGACCTGATCGACGGGCCGAGCGGAGCGGACGAAGCCGACTCCGGACGCTGGTTCCCGTTCTGGTGGTCTGGGGCTTCGGCCTGGCCATCCTGGCCGTGGTCGCGATGCAACGAGTGGTTCCCCCCGAGGTGTTGCTGACCGATGCTGCCAACGCCCCGGGCGGGCAGTGGTACAACGGTGCCGTCACCTCGTTGGGAATCCTGGCGTGGACGGTGGCCGCCGGTGGGTGTGCCACCACGGCGTTCGTCTGCGGCCTGGATGCTCGACCCGCTGGTGTGCGGGCCTTTCGTTGGGGAACGATCGTGTTGGCCGTGTTGACCTTCGACGACCTCTTCCAGATCCACAGCGGACTGGGCCCGCAATGGTTGGGCGTACCCAAGGAGGCGATGCTGGGTCTGTACGGGCTTGCTTGTGCAGCATGGGTCGTCGGAGCCTGGGTCGAGCTTCGTCGAACTCGATGGGAGTTGCTGGCCGCAGCGTCGGCCGTGTTGGCGACCTCACTGGTGATCGAGTTCCTGGGGTCCCGTCGTGATGTCGGTCTTCGTGTCGTGTTCGAGGACGGCGCGAAGTTCCTGGGAGTGTTGGCCTTGGCCGTCTGGTCGGTCTCCACCGCCCGAGATGTGGTCCGCAGCACCCTCGGCACTCGTCGGGCACGACCGTCGGCCGGGGGAGCCCTCGACCGCCAACGGTGACTGTCAGAGCCCGTCGCTAGAGTCCACTCCATGCCAGCGTTCAAGATGGTGTCGGAGTACGAGCCGGCGGGAGATCAACCGAAGGCCATCGAGGAGCTCGTCCGCGGTATCGAGCGAGGGGACGACTCCCAGACGCTGTTGGGTATCACGGGCTCCGGGAAGTCGGCAACCATGGCCTGGACGATCGAGCGGGTTCAGCGTCCCACGCTGGTGCTGGCGCCCAACAAGTCCCTGGCCGCCCAGTTGGCCAACGAGTTCCGCGAGTTCTTTCCCGAGAACCGGGTCGAGTATTTCGTCAGCTACTACGACTACTACCAACCGGAGGCGTACATCGCTTCGTCGGACACCTACATCGAGAAGGATTCGTCGGTCAACGACGAGATCGATCGGCTCCGGCATGCCAGTACTGCGGCACTGTTGACCAGGCGCGACACCATCGTGGTGGCGTCGGTGTCCTGCATCTACGGGCTCGGTTCACCCGAGGAGTACCGCAACCGGCTCCTGATCGTGAAGAAGGGGCAGGAGCATGACCAGCGGTCGATTCTCTCCGATCTGGTCAAGATGCAGTACGAGCGCAACGACATGAACCTGGTTCGCGGCAAGTTTCGCGTTCGAGGCGACACGATCGAGGTGCATCCGGCCTACGAGGAGTTCATGGTCCGGATCGAACTGTTCGGTGACGAGGTCGAATCGATCACCTCGGTCGACCCTCTGACGGGCGAGAAACTGCAAGATCTGGCTGAACTCGTGGTGTTCCCCAATACGCATTACACGACGTCGGACGAGCGCATGGCCATGGCCATCAACTCGATCGAGGTCGAGTTGCAGGAGCGACTCGCAGATTTCGAGCGGGAGAACAAACTGTTGGAAGCCCAGCGGTTGCGTATGCGGACGCAATACGACTTGGAGATGATGGCCGAAATGGGTTTCTGCAACGGCATCGAGAACTACAGTCGCCATCTCGACGGTCGGGAGCCGGGCCAGGCCCCGTTCACGCTCCTCGATTTCTTCCCCGACGACTACCTCACGATCATCGACGAGAGCCACGTTGCCATCCCGCAACTTCACGGGCAGTACGCCGGTGACCGCAGTCGGAAGGACACGTTGGTGGAACACGGCTTCCGCCTCCCTTCGGCGGTCGACAATCGCCCCCTCCGCTTCGAGGAGTGGTTGGAACGCCGAGGGCAGGTCGTGTACCTGTCGGCCACTCCCGGCCCCTACGAGCGCGAGCACTCCACTCAGGTGGTGGAACAGATCGTGCGTCCCACGGGTCTGGTCGACCCCGAAGTGATGATTCGGCCCACCAAGGGTCAGATCGACGATCTGCTCAACGAGATCAGCCTGGCGGTCGCCAACGAGGGTCGGGTTCTGGTGACCACCCTCACCAAGAAGATGTCCGAGGATCTGACCGATTACCTGTTGGAGCAGGGTGTGCGGGTGCGGTATCTGCACAGCGAGATCGACACGATCGCCCGGATCGAAACACTGCGCGGCCTGCGATTGGGTGAGTTCGACGTGTTGGTGGGTATCAATCTCCTGCGGGAGGGCCTGGATCTACCCGAGGTCGAACTGGTGGCCATCCTGGATGCCGACAAGGAAGGTTTCCTGCGGTCGGAGACGGCGCTGGTGCAGACCATCGGCCGAGCTGCTCGTAACGTCGAGGGCCGGGTGATCATGTACGCCGACAAGATCACCGATTCGATGCAGCGGGCCATCTCGGAGACCTCTCGTCGCCGTGGCCTGCAACTGGCTCACAACGAGGCCAATGGCATCGACCCACAAACGATTCGCAAGGCGGTGACCGACATCCTGTCCATGTTGCGTCCCGCTGCGGAGTCCGCACCGATTCCGGGCGATGCAAGGTCCGGCGACCGGCGCAAGCGTCGCCCGGACGAAGAGAAGCGCATTCGGGAACTGGCTGACCTTCCCGAGGACGAGCTCAAACGTCTGATCCTGACGCTCGAAGAAGAGATGCACGAAGCGTCGTCCGACCTGCGCTTCGAGTACGCAGCCCGGCTGCGAGACGAGATCAAGGATCTCAAGCGAGAACTGCGCGAAATGGTCTGACCGAGGCTGGCCTTCGCTGGATCGGGTATGCGTTCTCGGCGCCTCAACGTCGGGCACCGTGGGCCGACAGGAAACCATGGCCGTCGCGACAACTTCGAGCGTTCGCAAGTTCCGTCGGCCGCGCCCGGCCTCGGGGCATCGATCGCCGACACCGGTGCCGGATACGTCGACTCCTTGGCGCAGGGCCACTGCGGCGTTGCTGATCGCCGTGTTCGTGGTGATGGGGCTGCTCTCGCTCGGGCAGCGCCCCGCCGGCTATCTGAGCTCCGATATCGGCCCGAAACTTGCCACCGTCGATGCCATGACCGCCACGGGCTCGCCCCGGCCACTGGTCGGCTATTGGGCCGCCGAGGAAGATCCCGACGGGTCGCTGCATCCGCTTCGTCACAGTTTGACGGCGGCGGTGTCGACGGGGGGTGAACGGCAGTACGTGGTGGTGACCACGTTGCCCATGCTGATGCTGGCTCAACCGTTGTACGCCGTCGGTGGCTACCGCCTGCTGCTCGTTGTCCCGATCGTGGGGGCACTCCTGGCCGCAGCTGCAGCCGGTGCGCTGTCGCGCCGTCTCGGCTCACCCAACGGACTGGCGGCAACGTTCTCGGTCGGGCTGGCCAGTCCGATCCTGGTGTATGCGACGGCCTTCTGGGAACACTCCTGGGGGGTCGCCCTCATGGCGTGGGGCATGATCGGATTGCTCGACGCCGCCTGCGGTCGACGCTGGGGTCGTGCACCTGCCTGGGTGGTGGGGCTGCTGGCCGGGGTGGCCTTCGGTGTCGCCGCCGCCATGCGGCAGGAGGCCTTGGTGGTGGCCGCAGTCGCCGGCGTCGCGGTTGCCGTGGGTACGTTGCGTCCAGGATCGTCGGCCGATGTCGGTCTCGTCGCTCCCACGCCTGGAACGGGCTTGCGTCGGTTGGTCCTGCGACTGTGGGCCGTGCCGGTCGGCGGGGGCGCCATGTTGGCCCTGACTGCTGTTGTGGAGACTCGAATCATCGGCGACACCATCCGGGTCGACCGAGGTCTGGCTTCACTGCAGACTGCCTCGACGGCGACCGAACGCCTGTCGGCAGCCGTGATCACCTTCGCCAGCCCCAGCGGAGGCCCCGCCCCGGTGGTGATGATCGTCGGTCTGTTGTTCGTTGGATCCTTGATGGCGCTGGGTCGTGCCCTCGACCGGGGTCGGGATGCCACGCGGCCTGCCGTCGTCGTGGCCTGCTCGTACCTCATCGTTGTCCTGAACTGGATGCTGAACGGCACCGGGTTCCTTTCCGGCCTGGTCGTGGCCGCGCCGTTGGTCGGTGTGGGTCTCGGTCTGCGCCCCACGTCCTCGACGGGCCGCATCGTCCGCAACACGGCGATCGCTGCGCTTGGGTGGATCATGTACTTCCAGTACGCGATCGGTGCCGAACCGCAATGGGGGGGCCGTTATCTGCTGCTTCCCGGCCTCTTGTTGACGGTGTCGGCGGTGACCGCACTGGAACGGGCACGGCGTCGAGCCTTGATGGTGATGCTGGCGTTGTCGACCCTGCTCACACTCGCCGGCGCAGCCTGGAGCATCGAGCGATCCCACGCCTTCGAACGATTGGGAGCGCGTCTCTCGGCCGACGACCGACCACTGGTGTTCGAGGATGCGTTCCTGCCGCAGGAGTTCGGTCCGGTCGCACTGGCGGAACGCTGGCTCGTCGCCGACAGCGAAGGGGCTCGGAGCGAGGCGGCGACGTTGTTGATCGACGCCGACATCGAGGCGTTCGACTATGTCGGTACCGGAATCGAACCCGAGTTCGTCGGTTTCGTTCCCGATGATCGGGTCGTGGTCGTCGAGGTCATTCGGGCCGATCGGCTCCGGGTCACCACCTACGTTCGGCAGACGCCCTGATGCCGACCGAATCCTCTCTCGTGGCCGACTCGCCGGCGGCCACGACCGATGCCGGTTCATCCCCGGCTTCGGTCGTCGACGAACGCGTCGGCCTTCACGGTTGGTCCCGTAGCGGCGTTCGCTGGTGGGCAACGGTGATGGCCTTGTTGGCGATCTACGGCCTCGTGGTCGGGTTGATGGACCCCCGAGCCCACCTGATCACCGACGTGGGTGGCAAGACGGCGACCCTGGAGGCCATGACGCAGCGGGGCGATTGGGATCCCGATCTCGGCTACTGGTTCGAAGACACCGATCCCGAGGGGGAATTGTTCCCGTTGGACAAGACGTCCCTGGCCCCGAACGGTCAGTGGGTCAACACGACATCCCTCACCATGGTGCTGCCGGCCCGGCCGCTGTGGGAGATCGGGGGTGCTCGGTCGGTCCTGGTCGTGCCCATGTTGGGCGCAGTGCTCTGCGCGCTCGGCGCCGGGGCGTTGCAGCGTCGCTGGTCCCCGGGCACCGACGGGTTCGCATCCGCGCTGGTCGTTGGCGCAGCAACTCCGGCGTTCGTCTATGCCGTCGACTTCTGGGAACATTCGCTCGGACTGGCGGCGATCACCTGGGGGATGGTTGCGGTGATCGATGTCGGTCGCCAGCGGTCGCCAGCGTGGTTGGCTCTTGCCGGCGGGCTCTGCTTCGGGCTGGCAGCCACGATGCGCCAAGAGGCCCTGGTCTACGGTTTCGTTGCCGGTCTGGTGTTGTTGATCGAGGCTGTCCGGGCGAGGGGGGTGATGGTTGCCGGAGTGCGCTCTCTGCTCTTCGGCGCAGGCGCCGCGGCCATGGTGGCTGCCCACGCGTGGCTCGAGTTGTCGATCTACGGCGGGTCCCTCCGTACCGCGCGCAGTGGCGGGGTCATCGGCGCCGGCGGCGGGAACGAGTTCGAATCCCGGGTCCGAGCTGCGGCTGCCACGGTGTTGTTCCCGCTGAATGGCGATCACGCTGTCTCGTACGTGCTGGGCGCACTGCTGTTGGTGTCCCTGGTTTGGTTGACGGTCGTGGTCACCGGGCTGGATCGTCGGAGTCGCCGCGACCCACGACTCGCCATCGTCTACGCGGCGCTCGTGTGGTCGCTGTACGCGGTGGCGCTGTTGCGGATGGGCCCACGGTTCGTGCCGGGACTGGTCGCGACCACGCCGCTGGCCGTCGTCGGTGCCGTCGCTGGTTTCCGAGATCGGCGCTGGATCCCGTTGGTGCTCGGATTGGGCCCGCTCCCGTTGGTGCTGGCCACGGCCTACACCGACGGGTCGATCGTCCAATGGGGCGGCCGATACCAGTTGGCGACCGGTCTGATGCTCACGGTGCTGGCAATCTCGTCGATCGACGACGGCGCCGTTCGCCACCGACGGCGCCTGATCGCCGGGGCTGGTGCCTTCGGGTTGTTCGTGACCTTGTTCGGCGTGGCGTGGGGAATCGAACGGACCCAACGTGTGGCCGATGGCTGGGACGTCGTGGCCTCGGTGACCGAACCCGATGACGTGGTCGTGTGGCATGACACCGCCCATGCCCGCGAGGCCGGGGCGTTCTCCGTCGGAAGGCGCTGGCTGGGGGCCCCGACCCAAGCCCAGCAGACCAGATTGGTTCTGGCCCTGGACGAGAACGGGATCGATCACTTCTATTGGATCGACCGTCCATCTCCGGACTTGCCGACCTTCGAGGGCTTCGCCCCGGGCGAGTCGTTGGGTGAACTCGAACTGTTCGGCGATCAGATCACGCGATTCTCGCGTGTGGCCGACACCCACGGGAACTGATTGTCCGGATCCGCTGCCCGTCCACACCTCGGTCCGACCAAAATCGTCGATCCGAACAGACGTTCGGTCGGGGTCTCTCGCTAGGCTCTCGGGCGTGGCAGCCAGGGGCAACAAGATCGTCATTCGAGGGGCGCGAGAGCACAACCTCACCAACATCGATGTCGAGCTCCCGCGCGAGAAACTGATCGTGTTCACCGGGCTGTCCGGATCCGGCAAATCGTCGTTGGCCTTCGACACCATCTATGCCGAGGGACAACGGCGCTACGTCGAATCGCTGTCGGCCTACGCCCGCCAGTTCCTGGGTCAGATGGACAAGCCCGATGTCGATTTCATCGAGGGTCTGTCGCCGGCCATCTCGATCGATCAGAAGTCGGCGAGCCGCAACCCTCGGTCGACGGTGGGCACCGTGACCGAGGTCTATGACTACCTGCGGTTGTTGTTTGCCCGAGTCGGGGTCCCCCACGACCCCGAGACGGGCGAGCAGCTCGTCAAGCAGACACCGCAACAAATCGTCGACAAGGTGCTCGAACTGCCCGAGGGCACCAGGTTCCAGGTCATGGCCCCGGTCGTTCGTGGTCGCAAAGGCACCTACGAGACGCTGTTGACTGACCTGGCGTCGCAGGGATTCGTGCGAGCCGTTGTCGACGGCGAGCTGGTCGAGCTCGGCGGTGAGCTACCCGAACTCGAGCGGTACGAGATGCACGACATCAAGGTCGTGGTCGACCGCCTGGTCCGGCGGGACGGTATCGAGCGCCGCTTGACCGATTCGATGGAGACCGCACTGTCCTTGGCCGAGGGCGTGGCCGAGATCGAGATCGTCGAGCGCGACTCGAACACATCCGACACCCTGATCTTCAGTCAGCATCTGTCGAGGCCGAGCGATGGCAAGTCCTTCGAGGAACTGGCACCCCGCAACTTCTCGTTCAACTCGCCGTACGGCGCCTGTTCGGCTTGCGACGGTCTCGGCACCACCTATGAGGTCGACCCCGAACTGGTGGTCCCCAACCCGTCGCTGAGCATCGCCGACGGTGCCATCCATCCCTGGTCCGGGGGCAAGAGCCGCTACTTCGGACGACTGGTCGAAGCCGTGTGCAACGAGTACGGCATCGACAGTGCGCAGGCCTGGAGTTCGCTCAAGCCCAAGGAGAAGCGCCTGCTGCTCGACGGCGGGGGCGGCACTCGGGTGACTGTGCGCTATCAGAACCGGTACGGCCGCCACCGTACCTACGACGCCAACTTCGAGGGTGTTCTCCCGTATCTGCGTCGCCGTCACACCGAAGCCGAGTCCGACAGCCAACGAGAGCAGATCGAGGGCTACATGCGGGAAGTTCCGTGCTCGGTGTGCGACGGGGCTCGGCTCAATCCGCTGTCGCTGGCCTGTCTGGTCGACGGGCATTCGATCGCCGAACTGTGTTCGATCTCGATCGGTGAGGCAGCCAAGGTCCTGGCCGGCCTGGAGCTCTCCAGCCGAGACATGCTCATTGCCGAACGGGTCGTCAAGGAGATCAATGCCCGACTCGGTTTCCTGCTCGATGTCGGACTCGACTACCTCAGCCTCGGCCGTTCGGCCGCCACGCTCTCGGGTGGCGAGGCCCAGCGCATCCGGCTGGCCAGCCAGATCGGCTCCGGACTGGTCGGGGTGCTCTACGTCCTCGACGAACCGTCGATCGGTCTCCACCAGCGGGACAACGCCAAGCTCATCGAGACGCTGAAGCGCTTGCGCGACATCGGCAACACGGTGCTGGTGGTCGAACACGACGAGGAGACCATTGCCACCGCGGACCACGTTGTCGACATCGGCCCCGGGGCCGGCGAACACGGCGGGCAGGTGGTCTACAGCGGCCCGGTGGCCGGCCTGCTCAAACGGAAGGGTTCGCTGACGGGAGCGTATCTGTCGGGCCGGAAGTCGATCCCGGTTCCCCAGCAGCGCCGCCCCCCGGGACTCGAACGCATCACCGTCAAGGGGGCTCGGGAACACAATCTGCGCGACATCGACGTCGAGATACCGCTCGGTCTGTTCGTAGCCGTCACCGGCGTGTCCGGGTCGGGCAAATCGACGTTGGTCAACGAGATCGTCCTGAAATCGCTGATGCAGTCGATCTACCGGTCGAAGACCCCGCCGGGTCTGCACACCTCGTTGGAGGGTCTCGCATACCTCGACAAGGTGATCGACATCGACCAGTCACCGATCGGTCGAACGCCGAGGTCGAACCCGGCGACCTACACCGGCGTGTTCGACCATGTCCGGAAGCTCTTCGCCCAGACGAACGAGTCGAAGGTCCGGGGCTACCAGCCAGGTCGTTTCTCGTTCAATGTCGCCGGTGGACGCTGCGAAGCCTGTTCGGGTGACGGAACCATCAAGATCGAGATGCACTTCCTGCCCGACGTGTACGTGCCCTGTGAGGTGTGCAAGGGCGCAAGGTACAACCGTGACACGCTGGAGATCCTGTTCAAGGGAAAGTCCATCTCCGATGTGTTGAACCTGCCGATCTCCGAGGCGCTCGACTTCTTCGCCAATCAGCCGCCCATTGCCCGGCATCTGCAAACCCTGGTCGATGTCGGCTTGGGCTACGTGCGGCTCGGGCAGCCGGCTCCCACCCTGTCCGGGGGCGAAGCCCAGAGAGTCAAGTTGGCTTCCGAGCTGGCGAAGCGATCGACCGGTCACACGATCTATCTGCTCGACGAGCCGACGACGGGCCTGCATTTCGAGGACATTCGACGCCTGTTGACGGTGCTCACTCGACTCGTCGATCAAGGCAACACGGTGCTGGTCATCGAACACAACCTCGACGTCATCAAGACGGCCGACTGGTTGATCGACTTGGGACCCGAGGGCGGTAACGGCGGAGGAACGATCGTTGCCACCGGCACACCGGAGGACATCGTGAAGGTGAACGCCAGCCACACCGGGCGGTTCCTGAAGCCGTTGCTGGAAGGCCGACGCTGACGAACGGCGATGTCAGCGGCTGTCGAGCGCAGCGGCGATGTCTGCCACGGCGATGTCAGCGGCCGCCCAGCAGGACAGCGCCTCGTGCCGTGCGGGCCAGCACCTGGAGGTCACACCACAGGCTCTGGTGACGCAAGTAGTAGAAGTCGTACTGCAGCTTCTGGAAGGCGTCGGCCTCGGATGCCACGTACCCCATGTTGACCTGCGCCCATCCGGTGAGGCCGGGACGCACGAGATGGCGGAGGGGATAGAACTCGAGTTTGCTGCTGAGCTCCTCGACGTAGGCGACCTGTTCGGGTCTCGGTCCCACGATCGACAGTTCGCCCCGGAAGATGTTGACGATCTGGGGGAGTTCGTCCAGGTGGGAACGCCGGAGGATTCGTCCGATGCCGGTGATGCGGGCGTCGTCCTCGGTCGTCCATTCGTCACGGTCGCCGGACGCAGAGCCGACCGTCATCGTCCGGAACTTGAGGATCTCGAAGACGGCGCCGTCCTTGCCGACTCGCTGCTGTCGGTAGAGGACGGGACCCCGGTCTCCGAGGAGGTTGGCGGCCACGACCGCCACGCCGACGACGGCGAGGACGGGAAGGAGGAGGAGGGCGACCATGGAGTCGGCCAGCCTCTTGGCCCGACCGTACAGGGTGCGATGGACCTCCTGGATGTCGAACATCAGCGACACGCGTTCGAGGTCGGCCAGCGGCAGCTTGCCGAGCCACTGTTCGTAGAACATCGACAGCGTACGAATGCGGACGCCGTCCTCGTGGAGGATGGCGGCTTGGCGCACGATGGCTGGCGTCGCCTGGGCGATCCCGTCGAGCACGATGATGGTTGCCCGGGTGACGCGAGCCAGCTCGACCAGCGGCTGATCGGTGTCCTGCCCCGCCAACTCCGTCGAGGGCAAGGCAGCGACGAGGGTGACCTGCGAGGTCCGTGAGAACGAGACCTCGGTGCGTAGGTCTCCGGCCAGATCGGCCTCGACCACCGCCAGGACTCGGTCCGATGAGGCTTTCCGCTGGGCGTCGTCGCTGGTCAGATTCCAGGCGATCAGCGTCCAGGGGACGAGCGTGAGCGGGGTCAGACCGACGACGGCGCGCGGTAGCAGTGCCGATCCGAGGCCGAGTTGCGCCAGTGACACCAGGCCGATGCCGGCTCCGATGGCGAGGGCCATTCGTTTGGCCGCGTCGCGCCGACTGGTTGCGGTCTCGGGGAGCCCTCCGATGTAGGCGGCCAACGAGATGGCGAGCGAGAGCACGAAGGACCACATCCAGCGGCCGCTCCGGTAGAGGTCGTAGGTGTCGCTGGTGAGTGCAATGGCGTGCGCGTAGTGCAGCCCCTGGATCCAAGCGACGATGAGCACCGTGTTGAGCAAGACGTACCGACGCATGGGAGCTACCACTTCCTCGACAGCGACGGGGAGTACGACATGGGTATCTATCGGCGCCGCCATCCTCGGTCTTGAGCCCGAGCGGGGTCGCTACTCGCCTTCGACCACGGGTTCCTCGACGACGGGGCAGTTCGACGCCGGATAGTCAGGGGCCGCCAGTATGCGCCCGATGGCGGGTCGGATGGCGTCGGCGGTGGCGGCTTCGGAGCCGCCGACGATGGCGACGATTCGCCCGTTGAGGTCGAGGATGATCGATCCCGCAGGTGGACTCGGTTCGAGCTGGAGTGTCTCGATCAGACCGGTGGATCGGTTGCGTCCGAGGTCGGTGACGGTGATGACGGAAGCTCCACCGGTGGGGCGCGAGAGGTCGAGGGCCACCAGCCCGGTGCCCAGCGGTGCCTGGTTGGCCGCCGACCATTCGAACACGGGTCCTTCTGCTGGTTGGGCCAGGTTGATGACGGCGATGTCGTCGACGATGGACCAGCCCAAGACTTGACCCGGAACCACGGTGCCATCGGCCATCCGAATGACCGGTGTGGTGTCGGTGGTGACGGCGGAACGTTTCACCAGAACCGTCTGCGGTCCGGTGAGGAAGCCCGGCACGCGGGCGGTCACCCCACATTCCTGAACGCTCACGGTGACCAGTTTGGATTCGGCCTCGTCGGCGAAGAGGGCGAGGTCGGTGTCGTCGAAGGCCAATGGTTCGGCGACGATCTCGGTCTGGTTGGCGGCGAGCGTCTGATCGGCGAACGACTTGAGTTCGAACGCGATGCCCACGCCGAAGGTCAACACGGCCAGCGCGCCGATGAGCAATCCGTAGGTGATCAGATGATGTCGGGGTCCGATCCCGAACTTGATGTCGGCTTGGATCCGGTTGGAGAACGCTGCCACCGACCGGGCCGGCACTTGGTCGATCTTGACGTCGGAGACCATCTCGGGGATGGGTGAATGCCCGGTCGGGGACGCCGGTGTGGGCCCCGTCGTGCCCCGTTCGCCGTGGCCGATCCGTGACGTGATCCGGATCGTCGGCTCCGAAGATCATCGGGTCGAGCGCGTCGATCGGCTCGCCGGTTTCCGCGGGTGGAGGTGGTGGCTGCACTGCCTGCGGTGGTTGGGGTGGCCGCGGAGCCTGAGGGGGCTGGGGCGCAACGGTACCCGACGGGGGTTCAGGAACAGGGCTGACCAATGGCGGTTGGGGGAGCGAGAACGGGTCGGTGAGCTGTTGGGTGGATGACGCCGGTTCGACGAAGAACGAGAACGGGTCGTGGGTCTCGGTCGATTGCGTGACGGGCGGGGGCTCGGGATGCCGGTCGAGTAGTTCGTTCAGGAACTCGTCGGCAGAGAGTCCCCGGTCGGGTCCTGGGGCCCATCCGGGGCGGGATTCAGACGAGCTGATGGTCTCTTGGGGCCGGGCCGTCCTCATTCCGCACACCGGGCATTGATCGACCGTGCGGGGCAGGATGTTGTTGCAGTTCTCGCAGCTGGCCATTGTCACCTCGAGATCCTCACGTTGGTTTACAGAGGGTCCTTGTCAACATCGGCCACTAGCCGTCGAACTTGACTGCGTACAATCGTGTCGTGAAGCGACCCCCGGCCGGCACGATCCCCGATGCTCCCGGCTCGTACCAGTTCAAGGACGGGGCCGGCCGCGTGATCTACGTCGGCAAGGCCAAGTCCCTTCGGGCACGTCTGTCGAACTACTTCCAGAATCCGGTCAATCTGCATCCCCGCACCGCCCAGATGGTGGCGACAGCAGAGAGTGTCGAGTGGATCCAGGTCAACAACGACGTGGAAGCGCTGATGCTGGAGTACAACCTGATCAAGGAGCATCTCCCGCGGTTCAACGTACGCCTGGTCGATGACAAGAGTTACCCCTACCTGGCGGTGACCGTCGATGACGAATGGCCTCGGGCTCAGGTGATGCGAGGCACGAAGCGCAAGGGCACGAAGTATTTCGGGCCCTATGCCCATGCCTATGCCATCCGGGAGACGCTCGATCAGTTGCTGCGCACGTTTCCCGTGCGCACCTGCACTGACGCCAAGCTGGAACGGCACCGCAAGCTGGGCAAACCCTGTCTGCTGTTCCACATCGAGAAGTGTTCGGGGCCGTGCGTGGGCGAGGTGTCCGCCGAGGACTATTCGAAGATGGTGGACGATCTGAGCCAGTTCCTGGCCGGAGACACCGAACCAGTGATCGAGCGGCTCGAAGCCGAGATGACGGGAGCGGCCGAGGAGCTCGAGTTCGAACGTGCAGCCCGCCTGCGGGACCGCATCGCCACGGTGCGAAAGGCGGTCGAGAAGCAGCAGATGGTTGCTGAACGCAACGAGGATCTCGACGTGATCGGCCTGGCCGAGGACGATCTCGAAGCTCTGGTCTTCGTCTTCTTCGTCCGGAAGGGTCGGGTGACGGGCCGGCGAAGTTTCGTTGTCGACAAGGTCGAGAGACTGGATCCGAGCGAATTGGTCGACAAGGTTCTGGAGGGGTTGTACGACGAGGAGCCGGTTCAAGGAATGCCGAAGGTGGTGCTGGTCGGCGAACAGTGTTCCGACGCCAACCTGTATCAGGATTGGTTGACGTTGCTGCGGGGCAGCGCCGTCGAGATCCGGGTGCCGCAACGAGGCGACAAGGTCGAGCTCCTTTCGATGGTCAATCGCAATGCCGAGCAGGAGTTCACTCGACATCGTCTGAAACGCGCCGTCGATCACAACAGTCGGGCTCGGGCGCTGAACGAGCTCCAGGAGTGGCTCGAGCTTCCCGAAGCACCGCTGCGGATCGAGTGCTACGACATGAGTCACATCCAGGGCACGGACTACGTCGGTTCGATGGTGGTGGTAGAGGATGGGCTGGCCGCTCGGCGTGAATATCGCCGGTTCAAGATCAAGACCGTGCATCAGAACGACGACTTTGTCGCGATGGAAGAGGTCTTGAACCGTCGCCTGCGGAGCTACCTGGCCGATCGCTCGAAACCGGTGGCCGAACGAGGCAAGTTCCAGTATCCGCCTCAGTTGCTGGTGGTCGACGGTGGAAAGGGGCAGCTGAGTGTGGCGGTTCGAGTGCTGGAGGAGCTGGGGCTGACGGAGGAGATTCCGGTCTGTTCGCTGGCGAAGCAATTCGAAGAGGTGTTCCTGCCCGATCGGCCGGACTCGATCCGGATTCCTCGCCAATCCGAGGCCCTATACCTGCTGCAGCGGCTTCGTGACGAGTCCCACCGGTTCGCCATCACGTATCATCGGCAGCTTCGCAACAAACGAATGACCGTCTCGGTCCTGGACGACATCCCTGGTCTGGGAGCCAAACGAAAGACGCGCCTGACCAAGGAATTGGGCGGCGTCAACAAGGTCAAGTCGGCAAGTCTCGAGACGTTGACCGCGTTGACGTGGTTGCCGGACTCGGTGGCCGAGGCCGTGTACTCGAAGATCCACGGAACGAAATGAGCGAACCGACCGTGACCGATCGTGGTGAATGGGCCGACCCGGAGCTGATCAGCTGGTGGCAGCGCGAGTTCACCGATGGTGTCGACCCGGAGTACACCGAACAGATCATTCCACTCATCGTCGACCAGGTCGGAGGAGCGGGGCGAGTCCTCGACGTGGGCGCCGGCGAAGGGCAGGTGTCGCGTGCGCTGGCCGAGTCGGGAGCGATGGTGGTGGGCATCGATCCTTTCGGTGGTCAGATCGTCGAGGCCGCTCGGCGGGGCCGCGAGGTCACCTACGGATTGGCCGAGGCGGCCCGGTTGCCGTTCGATTCCGGCGTGTTCGATGCGGTGGTGGCTTGCTTGGTGTTCGAACACATCGACGAGGTCGATGGAGCCATTGCCGAGGTGGCTCGGGTGCTCCGGCCGGGGGGCACGTTCCTGTTCCTGCTGAATCACCCGCTGTTGCAGACGCCGGGAAGCGGATGGATCGACGACCAGATGTTGGATCCACCCGAGCAGTATTGGCGTATCGGCCCGTACCTGATCGAACAGGCGACGATCGAGGAGGTGCAGAAGAACGTCTTCGTCCGGTTCATCCACCGGCCGCTGTCACGCTATCTGAACGCGCTGTCGGCTGCCGGGTTGACCTTGGAGCACATGTTCGAGCCAGCACCGCCGCCGGGGTTCCTCGCGCAGTCGCCCGAGTACTTCGAGGCCGAAACGGTGCCCCGACTCCTTGCCCTGCGGCTCCGGCGGGGCTCCGTTCAGGGCGGGCACGGGTCATGAACCGGTCAGTGACGGCGCACCGATGGTGTGAGACACTTGTCGGGTGAAACAGCTGTTGGTGGTGACGGGGCTGTCGGGGGCGGGCCGGTCGACATCGGCGGCAGTCCTCGACGACCTCGGCTGGTATGTGATCGACAATTTGCCCGCTGCGCTGTTGCCGCAGATCACCGAGCTGGCCTCGAGCAAGTACGACCAGATCGCTCTGGTGGTGGCCGGTTTCGACGATGAGATGGCGGCCGAGATCCAGAACCTGCGCAGCCGGATTCCGAAGGTTCGGATGGTGTTCCTGGAGGCCTCGGTCGACGTACTGGTGCAACGATTCGATCTGACGAAGCGACGGCATCCTCTTCCCGACGGGGGGTTGATGGAAGCGATCCTGTCGGAAGTGACCATCATGTCGACCGCGAAGTCGATGGCCGATCTGGTGATCGACACCACGGAACTCAATCCGCATCAGCTGCGGGAGCGGTTGAGCCTCGAGTTCGGCAGCAGCGATCACGCCGAGGAGATGAGCGTCACCGTTTCGTCGTTCGGCTTCAAGCACGGCGTTCCCCTGGATGTCGATCTGGTCTTCGATGTTCGGTTCCTGCCCAATCCGTACTGGGTGGAAGGTCTGCGACCGTTCTCGGGAAAGGACGTCGTCATCCAGGACTATGTGTTGGAGCGAGAAGGCACCCAGCGTTTCCTGGACCGACTGATGGATCTGCTCATCGAGCTGTTGCCGTCCTATGAGCGAGAGGGTCGCTCCTATCTGAACATTGCGTTCGGCTGCACGGGTGGCCGGCATCGATCGGTAGCTGTCGCAGAAACAGTTGCCGCCGCGCTCAAAGAGGAGAGCTGGCTGCCGAGAGTGACCCATCGAGACATCGACCGCTGATCTGATGCAGGGCCCTCGAGTTGTCGCACTTGGCGGAGGCCACGGTCTTGCGTCGTCGTTGCGCGCGGCGCGGACCTATGCCGGAGAACTGGTCGGGATCGTGTCGGTGGCCGATGACGGTGGGTCGAGCGGTCGCCTGCGTCGGGAACTCGGACTGCCCGCTCCCGGCGATCTCCGGAGGTGCCTGTCGGCGTTGGCGTCAGAGGACAGCCTGTTGGCGCGGTCGCTGGAACACCGTTTCGACCGTGGTCCGCTCGAGGGTCATCCAGTGGGAAACCTGCTGATCGCCGGTTTGGCGAGCGCCTCGGGCGATTTCGAGGCGGCCATCAACGAGGTGGCGCGGCTCATCGGGGCCGATGGCACGATCTATCCTGCGACCAGTGGTTCGGTGACCCTGTTGGCAGACGCCGACGAGGGCCATCTCTGCGGCCAGGTGACGATCGAGCGTGGGTCGAACATTCGCAACCTGCGATTCGATCCGCCGAATCCGGCATCTCCGGAGGCTGCCGTGCAGGCCATCATGGATGCCGAACAGGTGCTGATC
>CALACD010000456.1 GCA_937890445.1 uncultured Acidimicrobiia bacterium
CTTCTCGGGGGGTGCGGGTGGATCAGCCCGCCGCACCAGGACCTTGGCTACCCAATCGACGCCTACCCAATCGACGAAGCGGAGGTCATCCGAGTCATCGACGGTGACACGGTCGACCTGCGACTCGATGGTTCCGAGGAACGGGTCCGCCTCATCGGAATCGACACACCCGAGTCCGTGTCCCGAACCACACCCGACCAATGCTGGGGCGCCGAGGCCTCGCAAGCACTCGGGCACCTGTTGCCGACGGGCACGGTGGTCCGAGTCGAGCGGGACATCGAAGCGCGAGACCGCTACGGCCGACTCCTACTCTACGTCCATCGGTCATCCGATGACCTGTTCGTCAACCAATGGATGGTGCAGGAGGGTTTCGCTGAGGTGGCCAGCTATCCCCCGAACGACACCTTCGAACGCCATTTCGCCGCCGTGCGCAACGAAGCCCGACGACAGAACCTCGGATTGTGGGCGCACTGCGATGGTCCCGACCAACCCCTCGACTAGGCAGCTAACGTCTAGGGAGTGACCAGCCTTCTGGAGCGCCTTGGACGACCCCACGATGCGCGCATGGTGATCATCGCGTGCGATGGCTTGGGTTCGTCCAACGCCGCCAACCTGGCGATCTTCGAATCCCTCCGCAAAGGTCTCGGCACAACAGCAGGGCTCCAGGTCCCCAGTCCCTGGGCCCGGGGTGCCGCTGCGGAATACCACGGCGAGGACGTGGGTGTCGCGCTGACGCTCAACAGCGAACACGAACGATACCGATGGGGCCCCATCACCTACGGACCATCGCTCCTCGACGGCAACGGCGGATTTCCTCGGACGGTCGAAGACCTCTGGGATCATGCCGACGTCGAAGAGGCTCGCCGGGAGTGCCGAGCTCAGATCGAACGGGCCGTTCTCTGGGGATTCGACGTGTCGCACCTCGACGCCCACCTGGGTGTCCTGGCCGGCCGACCCGAGTTCTTCGACATCTACCTCGAACTGGCAGTCGACTTCGATCTTCCCATCAGCCTTCCCGACCCCTCGGTCGACCTCGGTTTCCCGGCCCGGTCGCTGGCACAGGACGAAGGAATCCTGGTCCCCGACCGAGTCGTCGTGGTCCCGCTACCGGCCGAGGCTCGTCGCCCCATCGAGGACATGGTGCGAGACCTGCCCGCCGGGCTGACGGAACTCCATGTCCGTCCCGCGGTCGACACTCCCGAACTCCGAGGAATCACCGACCACTGGTCAGCCCGAGTGGGCGATGCCCATCTCGTCTCGCACGACCTCGCCTTTCGGTCGAGCATCCACCGCTCGGGCGCCGAATTGATCGGCTATCGAGAACTTCGCTCAGCACAGCGCAATCGGTGACCCTTCGCTGGTCAGACTGCAACTCGGATCGTTGGATCGTCCAGCAATTCGAGCACCGCCAGGAGCGGCCCAGTGGGACCCACCGGCTTGAGGTCTCCCTGCATGTAGCCAACGCTCAGTGACAGCTCTCCGTCAGCCCACGCCGCGATCTGTTTGGCGGTGACGGGAATCTCGACCTCGGGGTCGGCCCCGGTGGGAGCGACGGCCCGACCTTCCACGATCTCGAGGACGGCCCGCTTGGTCTTTCCGATGGTCACTGCCGCCACGCCGTTCAGACCAGGAGTCGAGGGCCGATCAACGGAGGCACCGATGATGGCATCGACCCAGGCTTCGCTCAAGGGTTCGGTCCTCACGCGGACACTCCCGCGAACAGGTCGACCTCGGGAAGCTTCGACGGCACGAGCGACCTGGCCAGGATGAAGTCCTCGAAGGGATAGGCCTCGGCCGCCACGTCGTCGGGCAGTCCGAACCAGAAATCGGCCGTGGGATCGACTTGTGTCTCATGGGCCAGCAACGCTTCTCGTCGCACCGAGTACCAGCGGGCTATGTCGACCTTGGTCGTGATCCGGTGATCGAGCGACCGCCGAGTGAACCACCGTTCATCGAAAGGAGACTTCAGACCCAGCCCGAGAAACGCCTCGTGCTGGGCCACCATGCGAGCCCGGCTCCACAACGAGTAGTACATCTTCAGCGGTTGCCAAGGCTCGAGATCGAAATGGCCGTACCACGCGGGGTCGGCGGCGCGATCGAACGCGATGACGCTGATGTCGTGGACCCGGAGATGGTCCGGGTGCTGGTAGCCCTGTTGATCATCGGCGTAGGTCAACAGCACATGGGGCCGAGTTTGTCGGATGATACGAACCAAGCGCCCGACCGCCTCATCGAACTCGGCGTTGGCGAAGTTCTCGGGGTGGGCATTGGGTTCGGTGTCAGGCATACCGGAATCTCGATACCCGAGCCAGAAGAGGTCGCGGTACCCGATGATCTTGACGGATCGTTCGAGTTCGTCCGCCCGGACCGACGGCAGGTTCTCCACGATCTCCGGTCGATTCATAGCCGGGTTCAGAACATCGCCGGCCTCACCCCCGGTCGCGCAGACCAGGACCGCCTCGTGTCCCTCTGACACGTACTTCGCCACCGTCGGTGCACCTTTCGATGCTTCGTCGTCGGGATGAGCGTGCACGCTGAGCAACCTTGCCATCACATTGAAGCTATCGAGCAGAATCGCTCATGTGAGCCACGAACTGCGAGGGAACCCCGTTGGCACCCGCAGCGTTACTAGGCTCGCAAGCAACCCATTACCGGAGGAACTCATGAACAGCCCTGCAGTCTGGGCATTTATCTGGCTCGCCGTCGCTGCCACGTTCGGTGTCGGCGAGATTCTGGTCGCCGGTTCCTTCTTCCTTCTTCCCTTCGCCATCGGCGCCTTGGTCGCCGCCATCGTCAGCTTCGTCGGAGCACCCATCCTGGTTGGTTGGGTGCTCTTCATCGTGGTGTCGATCCTGGCATTCCTCGCGCTCAAGCCGCTGGCCGCCCGCCTGGACATCAGCCTTCCCAATCCGACCGGGATCGGTGCCAACCGACTGGTTGGCGGGGTCGGTCGGGTCGCAACCGCCATTCCGACCGGCACGGCCTCGGCCGGCATGGTTCAGATCGAGGGTGAGGAATGGCGAGCCGAGGGCCGCGACGGCATGGGCGTTCCCGCTGGCACCGAAGTTCGCATCATCGAGGTCAAGGGCACGAGAGTCATCGTCGAGCCAGCAGATCAGACGGGTCTTCCGGGCCTGGCCTGAAACAAACCCGACCACACCCGTGGCCGGAGAAAGTGAGTTTCCCATGGGATCAACCGGAGCAGCACTCTTCGGAATTCTCCTCATCATCGCTCTGGTGGCCTTCGTGTACGTGGCGGCCGGTGTCCGCATCGTCCGGCCCTATCAACGAGCGGTGATCGAGCGTTTGGGCAAGTACAAGGAGACTGCCGATCCGGGCCTTCGACTGATCCTTCCCTTCATCGAGCGCCTGCGAGCCGTCGACATGCGAGAGCAAGTGATCGACGTTCCTCCGCAGGAGGTGATCACACAGGACAACGTGGCCGTCTCGGTCGACGCCGTCGTCTACTTCGAACCAACCGACCCTCAGCGCCTGCTGTACAACATCTCGAATTTCATCCTCGCAGTCACCAAGTTGGCGCAGACGAACCTGCGGAACGTCATCGGCGAGATGAGCCTGGACGAGGCCTTCACCTCTCGGGAGCGAGTCAACGCCGCGCTTCGCCAGATTCTCGATGACGCAACCGACAAATGGGGTGTACGAGTGGTTCGGGTCGAGATCCAGCGGATCGACCCGCCGGCCGACGTGATGCACGCCATGCACGAGCAGATGAAGGCCGAACGAACTCGGCGCGCCGTGGTGACCGAGGCCGAGGGTTCCCGAGAAGCCGCCATCACCCGAGCCGAGGGAGAGAAGCAGTCCCAGATCCTTCAGGCCGAAGGCGTCCGCCAGCGCGACATCCTGCTGGCCGAGGGCGAAGCGCAGGCAGTTCGAACCCGGGCCGAGGCCGAGCAGTTCCGTCAGGAAGTGGTCGCCGAGGGCGAAGCGCACGCCATCGAATCCGTGTACAGCGCAATCATCAACTCGGGGACCGACGATCGGGTGATCGCCATCAAGTACCTCGAGGCGCTCCAGGGCATCGCCAACGGCAAGGCAACCAAGATCTTCGTGCCGGCCGACATGAGTGCAGCTCTGGGTTCGATCGGCGGTATCGCCGAGTTGCTCCGGGGTGGCGTCGACCCCGAAGACCCCGAAGCAATCGCGGTCGTCGTCCCAACCGCAGCCGCAGCACCAATGGGCGCAGCCGCCACGCGTCAGGCGAACCGGGAGGCGGCGAGGCGCTCGCCGGCTCCGCCCGCAGCGCCTTCCAGCGTTGTCCAACCCCCCAACATGCAGTCGCCGATGATTCCTCCGCCGCCGGGCCAGCGCTACTGATCGGCCAGAGGCTTGAGTTCGATGTCGCCGTCGTCGTTCTCGGTCAACCTCCAACCCAACAACTCGGCCAACGCGACACGACCTTCCTCGGGTCCGTTGGCCAGCAGTTGATCGCCGGCACGCAGATCGACATGGCGTCGCGGCCGATACCAATAGCGGCCGTCACGTTCGATGGCCAGCACGTTGAACCCGGGTTCGATCGGCAATTCGATCTCGGCCAACGTCTTGCCATCGACCTCGGAACCTGCACCGACCGGCATGCGAACGACGATGTCGTCGGTATCACCCAGAGCGATGGCCAACACCGGATGAAGTTCGGTCGACTGTTCGATCATCCACACCATCGACTGTGCCTGATCGCCGATGTCCTCGGCCGCGGCACCGAGATGCAGCAAACCCCGTAGCGGGGACGGGTCGACCCCGTCGGTGGCCGAACGAAGGACCCAGAGCTCGAGCCGGTGGTTCATCTCGTCGAGTCGGTCCTCGAGTTGACGAACCTCGGCGGCCAAGCTCCGGTCGCGAAAGATGAGAGCCGAGTAGGCAAGTCCGACCGCGACCTCCGACAGGTTCTTCATCTCCACCAGCGTGTCGACGGCACGATCGAGGTCGGTCAGCGCAACGGTGTCGGTCACGACCGGTGGGTGCCAGGACGCAGCGCCCGCCAACTCTCGAAGTCGGGTGATCCCGTCGGGCGAACCCCGCAAGAACAACACGTCGCCGGGGTTGAGGATCTCGTCACCAGAGGGGCCAACCACCCAGCTGCGCGCCCTTCGAATGGCCATGATCCGCATGCCGGTCACGACCGGCAACTCGAACGACGACACGGGACGGTTGGCAAAGTGCGAACCGGAGGCAACTTCGACGCGATGCGAGACCTCCTCGGCCGACGTCAGATCGACGAGCAACTCGCGAGGTATCCCCAATCGGCGGGTGACGATGCGAGCGATGTCAACGGCATCGTTGGCGATCCGCTCGACGGCCGAGACAACTTGGAGAACCGATGCCATGGCCTCGGCTTCTCGTGGGTTGCGCACCGCCACGATGCACAGGGTGCGCATCTGGTGGACCAGCCCGCTGATCTCGGTTTCGAGCGCGTCGACCTCGTCGGCCATGTCCGGATCATCGAAGTACAACGCGGCGTAGGCCAGATCCACCATCAACTCGCTGGTGTCCTTGGCCTCGGCCAGCATCTCACGGAGATTTCTGGATTCCATCGAACTCGTCGCGCTCCTTCGGTTGCTTCATCATGCCACTCCCCAAACGAGCAGGACACCGACGAATGTCAGCGCCCCGACCACATCGAGGCTGGCGGACACGATCGGAATGCCGTGGTTGTCCGGATCGAGGCCGAATCGGACCACGGCCAGGGTTCCCAGGTAGGCGACGGCGGCGACCATCGTGGTCACGATCAAGCCGCCGCTGACAGCGACGAGAATCAACGTGAGGATGCCGGGAGACGACTTGTCGAACAGTGCTCCGGCAAGACCCGCTATCAGGCCGAGGAATACGAAGATGGGAACGGCCAGCCGGTAGGTGATGCCAATGTCGGTTCGGGCCTCTCCCCTGGGTAGCAGGCCCGGTTCGATGAAGCCGAGGTGCATCTTGGTCCCGAGACGACTGGAGAGAATGCCGCCGAGCGCACCACCCGTGCTGAGGAATCCAGGCAGCATCACGAGCAGAACGGTGAAGGTGAGGAATCGGTCGATCGAACGTTCGAGCGTCAGGCCCGCCACCAACGAGAGCACACCGGCCAGCAGGAGAATCGGCATCGATTCGATCACGATGCGGCGACAGATCAACAGATTCGAGCGAAAGACCGCAACGACCGCGACGAGCACGATCACGGTGAGGAGCGACGCCAGTGTGGTCGTGACGTTGCCTCGGCCGATCAGCGTGGTGGCCAGGACGAGGGCCGGCAAGGTGACGAAATCGCCCGATGCCGACACCAGCGGCGCGGTCACGTTGTCGAGATCCCAGCCGAATCGGGCCGAGCCCACCGCCAGGGCGAGCGTGATCCCGAGCACGACCAGGGAGGCGATGGTCCCGCCGAGAACGGAAACGACGACGAAATCGGTCAGGCTGATCGGGTCCACACCACCACTGCCCTGCACCATCAGGGCGAACACTTCGGCGATCAACGCCAGTCCGACCGCAGCACCCAGCGACGTTGCCATGGTGGCAGCCACGTTCTGACCCAGTTGGGAATCGAGGCGCCAACTCCACGAGAACGTCCCGGTCCGGATCGCTGTCGAGAGCCGGCTTCCCAGCGGACCGAACAGATTGCCCCGGAGTCCAATGGCGGCAGGGATGAACAGCAGCAGGCCCGGGAAGTCGCGCAGTCTCTGCTCGAAGCCGGCGATGGCGAAGCCGGTGATCAAGCTGGTGGTGGCGGACAGGAGCAAGGCGACGAGGCTTTGGCTGGCATCTGCCCTGGCCGGGCCGAGCAGCCCCCCCAACGGCCGCCAAGCGAGACGCGGGACGCTGAGCCGACCCGGCGACGGCAAGCGACGGCCAGTCATCGGATCCATCCAGGCGTCATCGTCACGAGGCTACCGACGACTACCCTCGCGCATCGTGCGTCACTTCCGCCGAACCTCCGCCCGATCCCCGGCGACTGCGCCCGTCGTCGTGATCGTCGCCCTGTTCGTGACGCTCGCCGCCTGCTCGAGCGACGGACGGGACCTGGCCGAGGCACAGGATTGGCAGACCACCACGACACGCCCGCTACCCCCCACGTCAGCGCCGCCTCAATTGAACGGCGTTGACGGCTTGACCCTCTCGAGTCCGGACTTCGAACCGGCCGATACCGCCCCCATTGACGCAACGTGCGCCGGCCAGAACGTAGCGCCAGCACTCGCGTGGTCGGGAGTTCCGGCCGATGCCGGTGAATTGGCGATTGCCCTCAGCGACCAGACCGACCCCAGCCAGCCTCTGTTGTTGTGGATGATCGTCGGTATCGACCCATCCTCGACCGGGATCGCCGCCAACAGCCTTCCGTCGGGGAGCAGCGAGGTACTGAACGACTATGGGCAACCGGGCTGGGGCAACCCATGCCTGGAAACCATCGCCGACGGCACTCGCGATCTGCAGTTCCGCCTCTACGTGCTCGACACGCCGAGCGGTGTCCGCTCCGGTGCGCCTGGCAACGAGGCATGGGACACCATCACCGCATCAGCCGTCGACTCGGCGTCTCTCCTGATGCGTATCGAGGCATCGGTCTGACCCATCAATCGGCAGCATCCGCTGCTCGCACAGCCATTTTGGTGCCGTCGCCGTAGTACCGACGAGCCCAGATGCCCGTCGATGACTCCCCCTCGATCGGCATCCGCCACGATGCGACCTCGGCATCGGACAAGGCGACGGCGTACAGGGCGCGCGGTTGGTCGATGGTGTTCTGGATGTAGCTCTCGGCTGCCTCGGGGGTGATGTATCGAGTGGCGATACGGCGGTAGGTGTCGCGCCATTCGTCATCGTGCCCGAGGTCATGGACGAGACGAGCCCGTCCCTGCACGCTGACCTTGCGGTAGGGCAATGCCGTCTCGTCGATCGCCAGGGCAATCCGATCGTCTCGCTCCAGATTGGAGCGGAAGACCGACTGGGCCCGGGGGGTGAACAAGATCTCCCCATCGTGGTGTACGAACCAGACAGGCGAGATCCTCGGCATGCCATCGCGATCGATGGTGGCCAATCGCAGGAGATGCCCTGGCTCGTCGAGAAAGGTTCGTAGTTCGGGCGGAGAAAGTCGTGGCATTCCTCGATTGTGGCCCCTCAGGGGTAACGTCGGCCACGTGAACGGCTCTGACCAGCAACATCCGGACTTCGATCCGCTCGTCGTGCCGATCAGTCCGGCGGCCACCGTCATGCTGCTCGATGATCGACCTGATCTCCACGTCCTGATGCTTCGCCGTACTTCGAACATGGTGTTCGCCGCGGACAACTGGGTCTTTCCTGGTGGTCGAGTCGACCCCGAAGACCACGCCGAGCATCTCGACCGCCTGTTCTCGGGCCTGACCGATGCCGAGGCATCGGACATTCTCGAAGTCGATCGTGGTGGCCTGGCCTGGTGGCTGGCTGCCTGCCGCGAGACCCTCGAAGAAGCGGGATTACTGCTGGCGGCCGACCATTCCGACATCGACCGCGCCGCGTTGCGACGAGAAGTCGAACAGGACGAGTCGGTGTTCGCCAACCTGCTCCTCGAGCATCAGTTGGTCCTGGATGCAACGGCAGTCGAGGAAGTCGCTCGCTTCATCACGCCGGTCGGCTCACCCCGGCGCTTCGACGCTCGCTTCTTCGTGGCCCGGGCTCCGGCCAATCAGGAGCCGGTCCACGACGATGGCGAGATCGTCGATTGGACCTGGGTCCGACCGCAGGATGCGCTCGATCGGTGGGCGGCCGGAGCGATGACCATGATGAGCCCGACCGTGCGGATGGTGGCCTGTCTGGCTCGTTACTCCGATGCCGACGATGTCATGACGGCAGCCCGACGGCGCCAGACATACCAGCGAGTACGGGTCATCGATCCCGACGGGGCCTATCAGGTCGTCCTCCCCGGTGAACCGGGGTATGAGACAGCGTTGCTGGAGATCGAAACCGGGTTTGTCCGACTCTGGGACGCGAGCCACTAGCCTAGAACCACGTGCCCCGGCGAATTCGGGGTCGTGTCCTGTCTCTGTTGCAGGCTCTTCTTGCTCGGGCTCTCCAGCTCGCCCTTCCCCCCTGAGGTTTCCAATGGCCGAGTTGTCGCGCCGCTCCGACCTGCGCAATGTGGCCATCGTGGCCCATGTTGATCATGGCAAAACCACCCTCGTCGATGCAATGCTCCGTCAAACCGGCGCCTTCCGAAGCAATGAGGCCGTGGCCGAACGAGTCATGGACTCCGGTGACCTCGAACGGGAGAAGGGCATCACCATCCTGGCCAAGAACACCTCGGTCAACTGGTCGGGTACCACCATCAACGTGGTCGACACCCCGGGCCACGCCGACTTCGGCGGCGAGGTCGAGCGGGCACTCACGATGGTCGACGGTGTTGTTCTGCTGGTGGACGCGGCCGAAGGTCCACTGCCCCAAACCCGGTTCGTCCTACGCAAAGCGCTCGCTCGTGACCTACCGGTGATCCTGGTGATCAACAAGGTGGACCGCCCCGATGCCCGTATTGCCGACGTGGTCGACGAGGTCTATGAGCTGTTCCTCGACATCGATGCCACCGAGGACCAGATCGAGTTCCCCATCGTCTATTGCGCGGCCCGCGATGGTTGGGCATCCCTCGATGCCGAAACCCCGGGCGCCGATCTCGAGCCCCTGTTCAAGATCCTGGTCGAACACATCCCGGCCCCGACCTACACCGAAGGCCATCCGCTCCAGGCCTGGGTGACCAACCTCGACGCCTCCCCCTACGTGGGGCGGTTGGCCCTGTGTCGAGTGATGAACGGAACGCTCAAGAAGGGCCAGTCCGTCGCGCTCAGCCGGGTCGACGGTTCGGTCGTCCGGGTCAAGCTCAGCGAGCTCTACCTGACCGAACACCTGGAGCGCATCCCGGCCGAGGAAGCCAGACAGGGTGATCTGGTGGCCGTCGCCGGCATCCCCGACATCATGATCGGCGAGACGCTGGTCGACCCGGAGAACCCGCAGCCGATGCCGGTCATCGAAGTCGACGAACCGGCCCTGTCCATGACGATCGGCGTCAACACATCGCCACTGGCCGGCAGCGATGGCGACCGCCTGACGGCTCGCATGGTCAAGGATCGTCTGGATGCCGAACTGGTCGGCAACGTGAGTCTTCGGGTCGGCTCGACCGAGCGGCCTGACACTTGGGACGTGCAGGCTCGAGGTGAACTGCAGTTGGCCGTGCTGGTCGAGCAGATGCGGCGGGAGGGCTTCGAGTTGACCGTCGGCAAGCCTCAGGTCGTGACCCGCGAGATCGACGGCAAACTCCACGAACCGGTCGAACGGGTGACCATCGATGTTCCCGATGACTATCTCGGCGCCGTGACCCAGTTGTTGGCCACCCGCAAGGGCCGCATGGAGAACATGGTCAACCACGGAACCGGCTGGATCCGCCTCGATTACCTGGTGCCGGCCCGAGGGCTGATCGGATTCCGCACCGAGTTCATGACCGAGACCCGCGGCACCGGCGTGCTGAACCACACCTTCGAGGACTTCGAGCCGTGGTTCGGTGAGCTCCGGACCCGGGAGAAGGGTTCACTGGTCGCCGACCGCAAGGGTCCCGTCACCGCCTATGCCCTGATCGGTCTGCAGGAGCGGGCCCAGATGCTGGTCGCCCCGACCACCGTGGTCTACTGCGGCATGATCGTCGGCGAGAACAGTCGCTCCGAGGACATGGACGTGAACGTCTGTCGGGAAAAGCAGCTGACCAACCATCGGGCGTCATCGTCGGATGCGACGGTCAAGCTGACCCCGCCCCGGGAGATGTCGCTGGAACAGGCGCTGGAGTTCATCGCCGATGACGAATGTGTCGAGGTCACGCCGATCAACGTTCGGCTTCGCAAGACCGAGCTCGATCCGACGGTTCGGGCCCGACGACTCAAGGACATGAAATCGGCCCGGAAGTCCGAAGCCGAGGCCAAGGGCTGACGACACCGACCGCCCAGGCTCAGCGGAAGTCCCGGGATCCAATAGGGGCATTGCCAGCGGGATCGCTTCCGATCGGCAGTGGCTCGATCTTCTCGGCCACGATGTTGACGACCGCACCCTGCCGTTCGACCCGGCCTCGGATCAGCAGAGCCGGGGCGCCACGCGCCACCTTGCGATAGCGCTGCCAACAGCCGACGGACACCACGATGTTCATCAAGCCGGTTTCGTCTTCCATCCCGATGAACGTCGTGCCCGATGCCGTCGCCGGACGTTGCCGGTGAGTCACCACCCCGCCGACCAGCACTTTGGCTCCATGATCGATGGTTGACAGATCGCTGGCCCGAACCGCGCCGCGAGCCTCGAGGGCGGGACGGAGGAAGATCGTGGGATGCCCATCAGCAGCCACACCCGTCGACCACAAATCGGCGAGGGCCACTTCTTGGTCGCTCATCCCCGGCAATGGGGGGGCATGAAGCCCGGTGACGATGCCAGGCAGCCGGTCGGAACCCACTGCATTGGCCACCGCCCCGGATTCCCACAGGTCCCGACGACGAGACGACGAACCGTCGGCGGGAAGACCGGCCAGCGCTCCGCTGGTCGCAAGTGCTTCGAGCTGCTCTCGGTTGCATCCCGTCCGACGAGCGACATCTTCGATCGATACATAGGGCTGACCGGCCACGATCGTCGCCGCCAGGTCGCCTCCGATGCTGCGAACCGAGTTCAGTCCCAATCGGACCGCCCATCCGTGGTCATAGCGTTCCCGCTCGATGGCATCGGCACCGGGAACCATGATGGGCGGGGACTCCTCGGCGGCCGACAGCACTTCGAGTGTGGCATCGACCCCCGAACGATTCACCTCGGGAGGCCGTGCGCCCACGCCATGACGGCGAGCATCCTGCACCAATGAATGAGGCGAGTAGAACCCCATGGGTTGGGCATTCAGCAATGCGGCGCAGAAGGCGGCCGGATAGTGAAGCTTGATCCACGATGACGAGTACACCAGGTAGGCGAAACTGATGGAGTGGCTCTCGGGAAAGCCGTAATTGGCGAAGGCGACCAGCTTGTTCCAGATCTGCTCCCCGACGTCGGGTGTGACCCCCCGCTCGAACATGCCGGCGAAGAGACGCTCCTTGAGTTGCTCCATACGGGCCCGACTCCGTTTCGATCCCATGGCTCGCCGGAGTTGATCGGCTTCGGCCGCGGTGAACCCGGAGATGTCGATCGCCATCTGCATGAGCTGTTCCTGGAACAGGGGAATGCCCAAGGTCTTCTCCAGGGCACCTTTCAACAGCGGATGGAGATAGGTCACGGGTTCGTCACCGTTGCGTCGACGGATGTAGGGATGCACCGAACCTCCCTGAATGGGACCGGGTCGAATCAGGGCGATCTCGACGACGAGGTCGTAGAACGTTCGCGGTTTCAGTCGGGGCAACGTGGCCATCTGGGCCCGGGACTCGATCTGGAACACCCCGACGGTGTCGGCATGGCAAAGCATGTCGTACACCGCTTCCTCCTGTGGCAGGGCGGCCAGATCCAGCGTGACGTCGTGATGCCGGGCGATGAAATCAACCGCGTAGTGGAGGGCCGACAACATACCGAGACCAAGGAGGTCGAACTTGACCAGACCGGCCGCGGCGCAATCGTCCTTGTCCCACTGCAGGACCGTCCGATTGTCCATGCGCCCCCATTCCACCGGACACACCTCGATGACAGGGCGATCACACATCACCATGCCCCCGGAGTGGATGCCGAGGTGACGAGGGAGGTCCTTGAACTCGTTGGCCAGATCTCTCACGTCATCGGGCAGCTCGGCATCGGCTCCCGGCGATGACGACCATCGATCGACCGATTTCGAGAAGGCATCCTGTTGACCGGGGGCGTAGCCCAGCGCCTTGGCTGCATCCCGTACCGCCGACTTCGCTCGATACGTGATCACGTTCGCCACCTGGGCCGCGTGACGACGACCGTGACGTTCGTACACGTACTGGATGACTTCTTCTCGCCGATCGGACTCGATGTCGAGATCGATGTCGGGCGGACCGTCGCGTTCGGGGGCCAGGAAACGTTCGAACAACAATCCCAGCGAAACGGCATCAGCCTTGGTGATACCCAGGACGTAGCACACCGCCGAGTTGGCGGCCGAGCCTCTCCCCTGGCACAAGATGTCGCTCCGCCGGCAGAACTCGATGATGTCCCACACCACCAGGAAGTACCCGGCGAATCCGAGGTGTTCGATGAGGTCGAGTTCATGATCGATCTGGTCCCATGCGCCCGGGACCGAAGGAGCCGCTCGTGTCCCGTAGCGCTGCACTCCTCCCTCGTTGACGAGATGGCGGAGATAGACCATCTCGGTCATGTTCCCGGGACAGGGGAAAGGGGGAAGCGACGGCGCCATCAGCGCCAGGTCGAAAGCACACTCGAGACCGAGTGCAGCGGCTCGTTCGACCACACCGGGATAACGAGCGAACCGACGCGCCATCTCGTCACCGGACCGAAGGTGAGCGCCGGCAGCGGCCGGCAACCAGCCTTCGACCTCGGCCAGGCTCCGCCGGGATCGCACTGCGGCCATGGCCGTTGCCAGACGACGCCGACCGGGATGTGCGTAGTGGACGTTGTTGGTGGCGAGGATCTCGACCCCCACCTGGCTCGCCACCTGCACCATGGCATCGTTGCGAGCACTATCGAGAGGAGTCCCATGATCCCAGAGTTCGACCAGCACGTTGGCCGATCCGAATCGTTCGGTGAGAGCCAGCAACGCTCGCTGGGCAGCAGCAGGACCTTCTCGTTCCAGCGCCCGGGGGACCGCGGCCTTGCGACAACCCGTGAGCACGACGAGATGGTCGAACTCATCGGCCGCCAACCATCGGTCGAGATCGTGCATCGAGCACCGTGGGGCACCTTTCTCGCCCGCCAGTTGCGCTTCGCTGATGAGACGGGCCAAGGCGGCATAACCTTGCGGATCCCGAGCCAGCAGTAACAGATGGGTGCCGTCGGGGTCGGGTTGCCCCGGGGTGATGTCCAGCTTGTCGATGGTGAGCTCGGTGCCGAAGACCGTCGGCAGCCCTACGACACGAGCGGCCTCGGCAAAGCGCACGACGCCGTAGAAGCCGTCATGGTCGGTCAACCCGAGGGCCTCGAGCCCCAAACGGGCTGCCTCGGTCACCAGTTCCTCGGGTGACGAAGCCCCGTCGAGAAAGCTGAAACTGGAGTGGCAATGCAGCTCGGCATAGGGAACCGAAGCCCGGAAGGGATCGATCGACGGGGCCTCGTAGGGCACTCGCTTGCGAGACCACGCCGGACTGTCCCCTCCGTCGGCACCTTCTGGCTTGTCGAAGCGTGATTGCTCCGAACGTGGCTCACCGACCGGTTTGTCCGAGAGCGTCGCCTCGATCTCTCGCCAGGAGCGTGGCGGATTTCCCCAACCCATGACCGAACTCTATCGAACACCTGTTCGATTACTCCAGTCCTCGACCACCTCCAGACGATCCCGGAATCGTTCCATGCGTCGATCGTTGGCTCGTTTCAGTGCGACCACCAGCATTCCTTCGACCGAACCGAAGCGATGGAAGATGAGAGCCTGCGCAGCATCGAGGATGACGTCGCGGATGCCACGCCCACCCCTGCATCACACGCCGACCTGACATCACTGACTCCGAAAACGGCAAACGGCCCCGGTCGAGACCGGGGCCGATGCGTTGCGAACGGCAACAGGTTGTTGATCGGGAGCGTCGAGAACTACTCGGCCACACCAGCTGCCGAGCCGACTCGTGGCGTCTCGTCCACGTTCACGACCATGCACAGAACTTCTCGATCGTCACCCAGCGTCCACGATTCGAGGGTTGGGGTCAGGAAGCTGATGTCCAGGATCGAGGTCTCGTACGGCTCACCGACGAAAGGTTCGAAGCGCTCGAGACAACCATCGGTTGCAGCAGTGCTGACCTCCTCGTCACCGGGATAGATGTCGCCCGGGATGTCGAAGGCGGCGTAGACCTCGTACAGGTGGGGAGACTCACACGACCGACCCGTGACCTCGCTGACCTGACCGATCGAGAAGTCGTCGAAGCAATCCCCTACGGTCACATCGAAGACGTCGAGAGCCTGTTCTGCCGGATCGACCAGCGTGTCCTCGGTCGCGACCGTCGAATCAGTGGTCGAGTCATCGTTCATCGAGTCATCGTTCATCGAGTCATCGTTCATCGAGTCATCGAATCGTCGTCCATCGAATCGTCGGACTGCGCGGAACTCCCCAGACCCCCGCCATCGGCAGTGTCGGTGGTGGCGGCGTCGGTGGTGGCGGCGTCGGTCACCGAGGTCGTCACCTCGTCGGCCGCGTCGCTACCGCTGGACCCACAGGCGGAAACCGCCAGGGCCAACGCGAAGGCCAGTACGAGAGCATTCAGGGGAGAAGTTGAAGGTCGCATCTCCCTATCATCGCCAAAAGAAGGACCCGATTGAGCGAATGGCTCGTCAAATCCACCACACCCCAAGAGCGCTGGCGTGACATCTGACCCCACTGCGGTCCACACTGGCACGATGGCAACGATGACGGACGCTGCTGTCCGATGGCGGATCGGGCGAGCATGGCGAGAACTGCGGCGAGGCGCATCGGCGATCAGGGTGAAGGACGCCTTCTACAGCATCGGCGAGGAGAGCCTGGACATGGCACTGGCCGATGCCCTCAGCGTCATCTGCCAGCAGGGACCGATGCGCATGGGCGAGTTGGCCGAGGCCCTGCACATCACACCCGCCTCGACCACACGGGCCGTCGCCTGCCTGGCCGACAAAGGGTACGTACAGCGCACCAAGTCAGCAGAGGATCAACGTTCGATCGTGGTCTCCTCCACCGAGTCGGGCCGAGCCGCCTACCAGATCATCGCCGACCGACTCCGCTACGGTATCGATCGGATCCTGGGCGAGTTCTCACCGAGCGAGCAGCAGCAGTTGGCCGATCTGTTGGAGCGATTCCTGCACGCAATCGACGACTTCGTGCTGGAGTGCGGACAATCCCCCAACGACCCGACCATCATTCGAGAGTAGACACTCCAGGCCTCATGTTCGACTGGCGGCCCCGGTCGAGGACATCGACTCGGCTCGCTCCAGCAACCAGAACACGACCATCGCCACCGACGCGACCGCTCCCATGATCTGGATGGTCGGGCGCAGGCCGATCACCTCGGCCAACGCACCCAACGGCAACGCGGCAATACCGAAACCTGCGAACGACAACTGCATCAAGGACTGAACACGGCCCTGGTGCGCATCATCCGACATCGCCAACGCGAGGGTGTTGGACAGCGACTGATAGGCGTTGGTCCCACCCCCTACGACCGCGATGACTGCGAAAGCCAGCCAGAACGTGGACGACAGACCGAGAGCGAACACGCCGGCACCGAAGAAGAACCCGGCGAAGAGCATGATGCGAGGTGCCTGCGCCGAATCGGCTCGTTTGGCCAGTGGTACAGATACCGCGACCGCTCCCAGCGAACTGGCGGAGCTGATCAGACCGACATGCCCGTCCCCCATGCCGAACACGTCCTTCACCAGCGCTGGAAGGAAAGCCACGTAGTTGAAGCCGAACATGATGACCACGAACGAGGTCAGCATCAGCCGACGCAGCTTCGGTCGTTGCTTGACGTACCGCACCCCGTCGGCGATGTCCGCCAGCGGTCCTCGGGTGCTCTTGAGTGCGGCCGGGTGATGGGGAAGCCGCAGGAGGGCCAACAGGCTGAACACCGAGAAGGCTCCCGACACCAGGTAGGCGCCGCCGATGCCGATCACTGCGATCCCGGCCAATGCACCGGCCAACGAAGGGGCGAACACCCGAGTGCCGTTCATGCTGAGCATGGCCAGGGTGATGGCGTTCCCCAGTTGGTCTCGTCCGACGAGATCCGATGCAAAGGCAACCCGAGCCGGACCGTAGAATCCAAAGGCACCTCCCTGGGCCACGGCCGCCAGCAGCAACATCCAGAACTGCTCGACTCCCAGGGAGACCACGATTCCCATACCGACTGCGGCAATCGTGATGACCCCCTGGCTCAACAGCAGCACCCGCTTCTTCGGGAACCGATCCGTGGCGACACCACCAAGGGGGGTCGAGACCAACATGGCCATACCGAACAGCAGGTAGGTGAGGCCGAGCGCACTCTCTCGTTCGGTGAGGTTCCAGGCCAGGATGCCCCGCAGCAGGAACTGCATCTGCACCGACATGAACGAGAACAGACCACCCCACCACAGCACGCGGTAGGCGGGAACACGCAGCGAACTGAACGCAGACGGAGCGAGAGGGGCCACGGGAGGTGGGATGGGGTCAGACATGTTCGAGGTTCAAACTACCTGTCGATCAGTCGTAGGTCGCCTCCAGATACCAGATGCCCTGTTCGACCACCAGGAGGTGGGCCGAACCATCTTCGAGGACGACCTGGAGTCGAGCGCGTCGACGATGTTCGGCAGCATCCCACCAACGCTCATCTGCCGGCCACGGACCGGCCCAGGCCATGATGCGGTGACGTCGTCGTTCGATTCCGACCAGGGCGGGGATTCCCGACAACTCTCCCCGACCACTCACAGCCACCGAACGCCCGACTGTGTCGACCACCTCGATCGACGGTGGATCGATCCGGACCCGAGCTGGTGAGGGCGGCGGTATACGACCAGGCCAGGGCTCGGTCACCCACGCCGTGGCGGTGGCGGCACGTTCGGCACCGAGATCGATGGCGGCCGCCGGCAACAAGATGACCTGGTCACCAGGACCTCGCCCACCACGACACTCAGGCACCGACACCGCTTCCGAACCGAGCAGCCCCTGAAGCCTGGCCACGGTCCGGGTGATGCCATCGGCTCGCTCGGCTCGACCACCCCAGAACCCGAGTTGGCGACCCGATGCCGGGATCACCTCGTCGGGAACGAGCGTGAGGCGCACCACCCCGGACTTGCTGCGGGCCGTGTGCAACCATCCGTCGAGTTGCCATCGGGCCCGATCAGCCAGAGCCGACGCCGACAGCGCACCTTCGTGACGCCAGAGACGAACATGCTGTTCGCCCTGTTCGGTTTCGACTTCGATGGCAATGCGCACACAGGCAAGTCCCTCGGCCTCCAGGCAGAGATGCAGCTCATCAGCCAACGCCTTGGCCACGAAAGCGCATGTCTCCACCCGGTCCGCCGGCGGATCGAACTGCCAGGTCACGGCAAGATCGGGGGCCGGCCGGCGGAGATCGGGCGGATGCCCGTCCTCGCCTCGGGCCAGACGGTGAGCTCGGAGACCCTCGACACCGAACCGCCCACTGATGTCACCGGCCTCGAGTCCGGCAAAGGATCCCAGCGTGGTGAGCCCGAGTCGGATGAGAACGCTGGTCAGCTCTGGCTGTTCGAGATGTTCGATGGACAGATCGGCCAGGAACCCCGGGCTGGCCCCTACCGGCAACACGACCGGCCCCCGACCAGCCTCCTCGGTCCGGGCAACGAGTCGAGCGGTGAACACGCCATCGGCCAGAGCGACTCTGGCCTCGCCTCGACCAGCCAGGACCGGAGTGACGACCTCGAGGACGCGAGCGGCCAAGGCGTGATCACCCCCGAAGAAGCGGGAGGGCCCTCGGGTCGGGAATCCGACAAGTCCGGGACCGGTCACCTCGATCCGAGGTGTCAACGCATCGAGGGCGACCGCCACCGGTTCGAACAATCGGGCCTCTCGATCGACGTCCCGGTCCAGGACGGCAACATCCGAGCAACGGCTCTGCGCCTCGCGTCGCCGTTGCCCGACGGCCACTCCTTCCTGCCGCGCGGCCGGCGAACATGCCACCACACGATTGGCCACGAAGACTGCGGCAGGCTCGCTCAGCGGCACCCCCCAGGCAACCACCGGCCAGTCCGGACACCACACCACGGCCGTCCGCAATGCCGTTGTTCGTCGTCCAGTCGTCATGGCTCGACGAAGGGCGCGAGCACCCCGTCGGGTCCGGGCAGCAGAACAGTCGTCGAACGAGTACGACCGGCGCGGCGACCAACCGCGTCGATCCGAAGACACCGCGCTCGAAGATGGCCGTGACCATCACCGACGCCCTGCCAACTCCCGCCCTGCCAACTCCCGCCCTGCCAACCGGCCTTCTGGGTAGAGCCGGTGAGGGTCAGATCCACAGCGGTCGGCCAACTCCGGGCACCGTCCAGATGGAACAGTACCGCTCCCTGTTCGCGGGCCCGAGCCGACAGACGGCGAGCGTCCCGAAGTCCCACAGGCCCCCCTGGAGCTATGGCAACGATGTCGAAGGCTTCGATCAAAGCACCGACGACGGTGGTCCACACCTTGGTCGGGGGTGTTTCGATGACCACCACCCGGTCGAGGCGGACGCCGAGTTCGGCGGCAGTGACCAGGTTGACATCGGGCGCTCCCACGATGGCAATCCACCCCTCGGCACCCAGCGCTTCGGCCCAGATGGCCATGGCCATCGACCAGGCCCCGTTGCCGGCCACCCCGATGCTCCAACCGGGTGGGATCCCACCCCAGATGAAGAGCGACTCCAACAACGACGGCACTGCCAGCAAGCGTTCGCCGGTGAGGGTGAGTGGCGCGATCTGCTCGATCAGAGCCAGATCAAGTGGAGGTGCACCGGGAAGCGCCATCCTCCCAGTATCGAACACATGTTCGATACTCACAACCTCGGATCAGGACAGGAACGACTCTTCTGTCGGAACTTCGACACCTGGCTTGTAATAGATGTACAGGTCCTCGAGCAGTTCCTTGAGGCCTTCGTCGTCGGCCCCGGGGAGCAGTTCGACGGTCACGGTCTGGGCGTAGACGTGAACCTTGCCCACCTTGCCGCTGTCGAACATGATTCGCGCCACCACATCGGGAGGCCGATGGCCCACGATCTCGGTACCGAGTTCGTATCGCTCGTGGCCCATACCGGTGAACGAGCGATTGGTCTCGAATCGGATGCGGCCGTGCCGGGAGGAAGGCTTCTGGATCACGCTGACTGGTTCACCCATAACGGGACCGATCGTAGCGGTCGGCTCGGCCCGCAGCGAGCGACCGGAGCCAGCCGAGTTCTCGAACGACCAGATAGCCCAGGGTGATGCTGACCACAGCGAGCACGGTATGGACCACGATGAAGCCGACACCGAAGTCGCCGAACAGGGTTCCGATGCCGCGTACGAGCCACCAGAGGGCTCCGACTGCCCCCAGCACTCCGGCCAGAGTTCCCGCCCAGGACAGGCGACCGAAGCGTCCCACCAACACCAGGATTCCAGCCGCCATGAACCCGATCGCAGCGCCGAGACGCCAGGTCAGGCTCCAGCCTGCCAACGCATCGTCGGCCAGGATGTTGCGCACACGGCTGGTCCAGATGAACACCGTCCACAGTCCGAGGGCCAGCAGCGAGCGGTTCAATCCAGGAGAGAGTTCGCGTCGATGTTGCACTGCTCCAGCGTGCCAGCAAAGTCAGCAGCAACCTCGTCGGTCACCGCCCCACCCGAAGCGATTGCGGTCACACTGTCGCTGTCCATGCTGGATGCCAGACATTGGGCCGCATCCTGGTCCAGTCCGAACTCGGCCACGAACTGCTCGACGAGCAAGCCGACGAGTTCGTTGTCGACGTCACCGTCGACGAGATCGGTGAGTTCATCGTTGCTCAAGACGTCAGGGGCTTCACCCTCGAACGGCAAGGCAGCCAGCGAATCGAAGCCACAGGCACGGAACAGATGGTCATCGAGCGAGACCGACGCCTCGGTCCAGACGTCGGATTGGAAGGTGGCCTCCTCGACCAACAGCAGATCGTAGTCCACAAGGGCGAGGGCATCATCGAGTGACCGGTAGGCCGAGGTGATGACATCGAGATCATCGACAACCTCGTCGGGAGCCAGGTTGCGCAGATCATCCAGGAGTCCCAACGCATCGGCGAGGTAGCGCTGGGCCCGCAACGGTTCGAGCAACGAGGAGCCATTGACGTCGACGAAATCGTTGAAGGCCACCGCCTCGTTGCAGAACGGGCTGTCGACCACCGTGGTCGTTGCCTGCCGGGTCGGGACCAACGGGCGGGCTGCTTCACCACTGCTGCACGCCATCAGGCCGAGCGAGCAGATCCCCAACATGCCGAGCGCAGCTCCGACGACGGTTCGAGCAGACCACATGGGAGCGCACCCTATTGCACACCGGGGTGGTGGCGGTGGCGCTGGTTCGGGGTTGGTAGCAGTCACGATCCGGCAGCTAGGTTCGTGCTCATGACCGACATCTCGATCGAAGACTTCCGAGCCGAGGCCGTTGCGTTTCTCGACGCCAATGCCACACCGAAGGTCGCACCCGGCGCCTTCGTTTGGGGCCAGGGGGCCGACGAAGCAGCCCTCTTCGAGGAAATCGATCGAGAGAAGGAGAAGGTGGAATTGGCCGCAGCCCAGGCCTTCCGAGCCAAGCGATACGACGCCGGACTGGGCTACATCAGCGGAGCGCCCGAACACGGTGGACGCGGCCTGTCACGCGACCACGAGCGGGTCTATGCCGAGGTCGAGGCGGGCTACGAGATTCCCAATCAGGAGTTCTTCGGAATCGGACTCGGGATGGTTGCTCCCACCATCGCAGCTCACGCTTCTCCCGAGGTGGCAGCCGAGGTGCTCCCGAAGATGTACCGGACCGACATCGTCGGTTGTCAGCTGTTCTCCGAACCGGGCGCCGGATCCGATCTGGCGTCGCTCCAGATGAAGGCCGAACGAGACGGTGACGAGTGGATCATCACCGGACAGAAGGTCTGGACCTCGGGCGCCCACTACAGCGACCTGGGCGAGGTGATCGCTCGCACCGATCCCGACCTGCCCAAACACCGTGGACTCACCGGATTCATCGTCGACATGAAGGCACCCGGTGTGGAGATCCGACCACTGCGACAGATGACGGGGGGCGCCAATTTCAACGAGGTGTTCTTCACCGAGGTGCGGGTGCCCGACACCCATCGCCTCGGCGAGGTGAACGAAGGCTGGCGAGTGGCATTGACGACGCTCATGAACGAGCGGGCATCGATCGGGGGCGGTGGGGCGGCCGGCGGTGGCTTCACCCGATTGAAGGAAATGGTCAAGCACTTCGGCCTCGAGAACGACCCGCTGATTCGACAGGAGCTGATGAGCATCTACATCGGTGGCCAGGTCAACCGGATGAACAGCCAGCGAGCCATGGCCAAGATCAAGGCCGGCGAACTACCCGGCGCCGAGATGTCCGGCGCAAAGCTGGCCCTCACCGAGAACATGCGACGAACCTCGGCCTTCGTCGGTCGAGTCCTGGGGCCACGTCTGATCACCGACACCGGTGAGTGGGGCACCTACTCCTGGAGTGGCTACGTCCTGGGCATGCCGGCCATGGCCATCGCCGGCGGCTCGGACCAGGTCTTGCGAAACATCCTCGGCGAGCGGGTTCTGGGCCTGCCGAAAGAACCCGGTATCGACACGACGAGCCCGTTCAAGGATCTCCACGTGGGCACGGTCAAGAGCTGACCAGAAGCCGACCGGAATCCGGTCGATTCGTCCGAGAATTCCTCAAGACGGCACCGCATTCCTGCCGATGTAGAGGGGGAAGGAGACAATGAAATGACGACCCTGACCCCTACCCCTGTTCCTCCCGTCGCCGCCTCCGAAGAAGAGTTCGTGCTCCAACTCGGGTACGCGAGCGCTGCCACGGTCGAGTTCAGTGATGACGACCTGCGCGAGCTGTTGGCGAAATCCCGGTCCAACAACATGGCCGCCGGCATCACGGGCATGCTCCTCTCTATCACGAGGGTTCCTTCCTGCAGGTCCTCGAAGGACCCAGCGAGGCCGTCGAACACCTCTATGCACGCATCCGTCGGGACAAACGCCACGGAAACGCCAATCCTGCTTTTCCGGCGCGAACACAGTCACCGCCAGTTCGAGAACTGGACGATGGGGTTCCATCGGCTGAACAATGACGCTTCGAAGCGGCCGCCCGGACTGAACGAGTTTCTGGCAACCGGTCTCACGACGACGATCACCGATGTCCAGGGCGAGAAGATCCGGAAGGTTCTCCTCGGTTTCCGCGAGGGCCGTTGGCATCGACTCGTCGACAACTAG
>CALACD010000457.1 GCA_937890445.1 uncultured Acidimicrobiia bacterium
CCTGGTCACACCGGGCGATCCCACCATTCGCGGCTTCTACAACACGGACTCCTACTTCGGGGCGTCGGACGACACCGAAACCGCACCCGATCTCTGCCAGATGTTCACGATGAGTCGAACCGGTGAGCCCGGGCGGGCCTCGGCGCTGACGCTCGGCGACTTCTACGAGCAGTGGACGGCGCCCAATCGATGGCCGGAGGAACTGCCCGAACTCCGTTCCGTCTGGCTCGAATACTACGCGGTCCTCGAGGAGCTCTCGACCGATCTGATGCGGTTGTTCGCCATCGCCCTGGGGCTCGACGAGTACTTCTTCGACGACAAGATCGACGACCATCTGACGAACATGGCGGCCAATTTCTATCCGCCGGTCGAAGCCGAGCCGTTGCCCAATCAGTACCGACGCGGACCCCACAGCGATTTCGGAACGCTCACGGTGCTCTATCAAGACGACACCGGCGGTCTCGAGGTGCTCCGTCGTGAGACCGGAGACTGGCTCGGGGTCCCGGTCGTCGCCGACTCCTTCGTGGTCAACCTCGGGGACCTGATGGAGGTATGGACCAACGATCGGTGGAGGTCGACGAAACACCGTGTTCGAGTGCCGCCCTCGGACAAGCGCTCCATCGCCCGGGTGTCGATCCCGTTCTTCCACCAGCCGAACTGGAATGCCCTGATCGAGTGCCTTCCGTCCTGCCTCGGGGCGGGAGAAGAACCCGTGCACTCCCCCGTCACGTCCGGAACCTATCTCATGAGAAAGATCCAGATGGCGTACGAATGACCGGTCGAAACCGGTCCGCTCGTCGTCGCCGGGAGGCCGTCAGCTACCGACCGGAACGGGCCCTCGACTGGTGCGTCTACCGGGGATGGCCGAAACGGCAGCCGCCGCGAAAATCGCCATCACTGCCATGCACGCGTACAGCAGATCGAAGCCGACCCGGGAATCGCCGATGGCTCCGGCCACCATGGGTCCGAGGGTCAACGACACGCCGTAGATCAGCGTGATCACCCCCAACGCATTCGAGAACAGTCGGTCGCTCACCTGATCTCGGAGCACGGTCGCCACCAGCACCGGGTAGGCGAACGAGGCCGAGCCGTTGAGGAGCACCGACAAGGTGGCGAAGGGTTCACGTCCGAACAGGAGCAGCCCACACGAGAGCGCCAGGGCCAGCATGGATCCGGTCAGCACCGGACGCCGACCGACCTTGTCCGAGAGTCGACCCAACGAGGTCGCCCCGATGATGGCCGACAGACCGATCAGGGAATACAGCGTCGCAACGTGGCCCGAACTGAAGCCGTCGTCGGTCAGCTTGGCCCCGAGGAACGGCGCGTAGCTCGACGCCAACATGCCAAACAGCACGTAGGCGATCGTCAGCGGAACCCAGCCATCGACCTGACGCAGCACGGACAGGCTCAGCGAGGTCGATTGCCGTTCCGTGGGCTCGGTCCGCAGGAACAAGGCGACGAGAGCCGACAGCACAAGGGCGAACAGGGCCGCCACGACCCAGATCGGCCGCCAGACGGTCTGGTCGCCGGCCGCTTGTCGCACCAGGCGAACACCCTGGCCCAACACCACCAGCCCAATTCCCATCGAGGAGCTCATGGCTCCCATCACCACCCCCCGTCGCTCGGGACTCACCGCACCAGTGGCGATGGCGGGAACCGACATCCAGATGCCGGCACTTCCCAAACCAGCCAAACCCAATCCTGCTGCCAACGACGAGAACTGGTGAGCCAAGGCCAACACAGCGAAGCCGCTGCTCGACAGCCACAACCCGACCAACAGGGTGGAGCGAGGTTCGGTTCGACCGGAAACGATCGTCATGGTGGCCACCCCGACCATGTAGGCGAGGAAGGTGACGGTCACCAGGAAGCCTGCTCGCTGATTGGAACCGCCCAGGAGGTCGTCGCGGATGGCGGTCAGCAGCACCGGGTAGGCCTGTCGTGACAGCGAGTGGGACACGATGACCGACAGGCCGGCCAAGACGATGATGCGTTTCACCCGATGTGCCGTCGGTGACCGGCTCCCGGCGTCAACTGTGCATGCCCCCGTCGACCACGAACTCCTGTCCCGTGCAGTAGCTGCTGTCGTCCGAGGCCAGGAAGAGCACCACCTGACCGACCTCGGTCGCCTCTGCTTCCCTCCCCATCGGCACCGCTCGCAGCATGCGCTCCTTGGGGAAGTCCGACGTCATGTCGGTGTTGATGATGCCGGGGTGGACCGAATTCACTCGGACTCCGTGTTGAGCCAACTCCTGTGAGGCCACCTTGGTCATGCCGCGAACTGCCCACTTGGACGCGCTGTAGGCCATCGACCCGTACACACCCTCCAGCCCGGCGACCGACGAGATGTTGACGATACTGCCGCCGCCGTTTGCGATCATGCCCGGTGCCACCGCTCGCATACCGAAGAACACACCGGTCTGGTTGATGGCGATGACGCGATCCCAGTCGGCGGTCTGGTACTTCACCAGCGATGACGCATGAAGGATGCCGGCATTGTTGACCAGCACGTCGATGCGCCCATGGCGCTCACCGATCTCGGCAACGACTCGAGCCCAGTCGTCCTCGGAACTGACATCGTGATGCAGGTAGTCGGCGCCGAGTTCTCCAGCGGTTCTCTCCCCCGCCTCGTCCAACACGTCGGTGAGCACGACGGTCGCCCCTTCTCCTACGAACAGCTGTGCCTCGGCCGCACCCTGGCCTCGGGCACCGCCGGTGATCAACGCAATCTTTCCATCGAGTTTTCCCATCCCCAAGGCCTAGCACCGTCGGCTCCGGAACGAGAAGTGCGACGTCACCGTTGCCCAGCTCCCGTCGTCAGGGGGCCGCTGTCAGGGGGTCGCGCCGTCAGGTCGTGGCAACCGGGGCGATCTTCTCGCCCAGCTGTTCCATCGCCTGTCGGATCTGATCCGGGTTGCTGCTGGGAGGCGTCACGATCAAGCGGTCGATACCCAACTCCTCCATGCGGCGGACCTCGTCCAACTCACCCCGTCGAGGACTCCAGGCCCCGGCCGTGAACTCGATGGCATCGGGGTCGCGTCCGTAGTCGACGGCCGCGTCGCGCATCACTTCGCGAATGTGCATCAACTCGTCGACGTCGCCGTTACCGGGGAAGAAGCCGTCGCCGTAGCGACCGGCCCGGCGAGCTGCGATCTCGCTGTGGCCGCCCACCACGATGGGGATCTTGTTGCCGGGAGGCTTGGGATGCATCATGGCACCGCTGAAGTTGTAGAACTCGCTCTCGAACGTGGTGGCCTTCGGTTCGGACCACAGCGCCTGCATGGCGGCGACCATCTCGTCGGTTCGCTTGCCTCTCCGTGCGAACGGCACATCGAGTATGTCGAACTCTTCCTGGAGCCATCCGACCCCGATGCCGAGCTCGAAGCGACCCTTGGACAGCTGAGCCAGCGTGGCCAACTCCTTCGCCAACACGACCGGGTTGCGCTGCGGAAGGATCAGGATGCCCGTGCCCAACTTGACTCGGTTGG
>CALACD010000458.1 GCA_937890445.1 uncultured Acidimicrobiia bacterium
TCCATCCCGACCCAGAACGCGAGCACCAATCAGAAGAATTTCAGCACCCTGCTAGTCGATGTCTGGGTACACCGAGGGCGGAGGACCGGGAACTCCTGGACCTTCGCAGACCCAGCATTCCGAGTCGCCCGGTCCGGTCCACGCAACCTCGCAGGGCAGGCAGCTCATGCGAAGCCCTACTCGGCGATAGCGAGTGGTGGCGCCGAGCGGCCGTGTGCTGGAGAGATTCGAGGAGGGAGGCACCCAAGAATCATCGGCAACGATGCGTCGGATGTGAGCGTTCGGTGGCCTCCCCCTGCAACGGGACAACCGTCGCCCCGACCGCAAGGTACGTCGGTCATCCCGACAGCAGGTTGAGTCGACCGCAGCGCTCGTCTCGCATGTCGATGGGTCGAGTGTCGACCTCCAGGCACAGCAGGCGCGCCCCTTCGCCTTCGATCGTCCACTGGAGCACCAGGCCGGTGGTCGGATCTATCGTCCAGTCGACCACCAGACGGTCGGCCTCGGCCCGAAGCAGCAGATCCGGAACGAAGAGCGGATCGATGAGCCACAGCCCATCGGCACTCGACTCGATGCCGTCGACCCAAACCGAAGCAACCGTGTGTCGGGCCACGCTGGCAGGATCGGGAACGAGATAGACCTCGACGGTCTGCCCTTCACAGCTGGCGCAGATCGGTTCGAGCGTCACGTACTGGAACGGCCCGGGGAAGTCGTTGACGTTGTTGGCTGCTGCTCGCTGGAGTTCGCTGGAGCCGGCTGGCGTTGCCGACAGGGTGATCTGTCCGCAGGAGACCGACGCACCGTCCGCCGTCATCAGCTCGTAGGTCACGGTTGCTCCCGGATCGATCGAACGGTCGACGTAGGGCGACGCAAAGGTCACGGCGTCTGGCTCGAGCGGCAGTCCATCTCGGAACAAGGTGACCGTGGTGGGTGTCCCCGTCTTCCAGCTCACCGATGGCCAACCGAGCGGATCGCTCCCGACGGCGCAGGTCACGAAGGATTCCACGGCCGGCATGGTGGCGACGCCGCATTCGAGGACATCGGAATCGCCGGCGCTGGAGCGGGCGACGACGGCGTAGGCATGAGGCTGACCGGGTTGGGCCGTGACATCGAGATACCCACCGTCTCGCTCGCCGGCGCTGGGCACGGCGGGCTCGCCGTGCTCGGACCGTCGAAGAGTCAGGAGTTCGTTGTCTCCGGACCCGACGTCAGCGCCGAGGACGTGGATCTCGACGCCATCGCGGATCACGACGATGTCGGTTCCCGGTTCGGCTCCGGCCCACACCGGGACGAGGGCAGGGACGAGTTCGTCTACCTGGACCTCGCAACTGGCTGGCGCTCCCGGCCGGTCGCCGACCTGGAGTTCGGTGTCGACCGCAAATCGACAGAGGCCGTCGAACAGACCGATTCCACTGCCGGGCTGGGTGATCCGAACCCAATAGAGATCCCGCTGGGAGTCCACGGGCACACGATCGATGATGGCCAGGTGGTCGTCGTCCTGCAGCAGCACCGACCAACGCTCGGGGGCACCGAGGGAGAGCGCCCCGGTGGAGAATGCGGCCACGGCAGCATCGGGCAACCGACCACCGGCATCGGCTGCGGCGGTGACCGGGAAGTCCAAGGTGCCGCAGGACACGGTCTCAAACGACGCTGCTCGGGCGGAGGCTTCCTGTTCGACGGGACCGCTCGTCGACGACGCAGCGCTGGAGACATCGACCGATGAACAGGCGGTGGCACACACCAGTAGTGCCAAAAGAGCAGGGAGGAGCCGCGTCATCGCGACCGGTCTACCAGGCCCCGAGGCCGCTTCGGCGGCAAGTACGAGAGCGACCATCGGCGGTTACGACGAGTGTCACGACTCAGCGGCAGAAGCGGCGTCGAGGAACCGGCGGTACAACACCGCGTTCTCGTCGTTGAAGCAGACGAAGATGACGGTCCGGATCGACGTCTCTCGCCGGCCGAACGAACGTACAGCGGTGATGGCGATCCGGGCGGCCCGTTCCTTCGGGTAGCCGTAGACGCCGGTACTGATGTTGGGGAAAGCAACCGACCCGAGGCCGTGGGCGGCAGCCAGTTCGAGCGAGCGGGAGTAGCACGAGGCCAACAGCGGGTCGAGCCGATCGGCGACCTGCGCTCGCCACACCGGTCCCACGGTGTGGATCACGTAGCGGGCGAGGAGCTCGCCCGACCCCGTGATGACGACATCGCCGGTCTCGCAGCCTCCCTGTCGAGCAACGATGCCTCGACACTCCTCCAGCAGCTGCGGTCCAGCAGCTCGGTGCAGCGCCCCATCGACTCCCCCGCCCCCCAGCAAGGTCGAGTTGGCCGCATTGACCACGGCGTCGACAGCCATGGTGGTCAAATCCCCGACGACCAACTCGATGTCGAACACGAGCGCCATCCTAGAGGTTGATGCTGCCGGGAACCGGAGGTTGATGCTGCCGGGCACCGGAGGTTGATGCTGCCGGGCACCGGAGGTTGATGACGTGCGCCCGGAGGGACTCGAACCCCCAACTTACAGGTTCGAAGCCTGTTGCTCTATCCGATTGAACTACGGACGCTGGTGGGGGCAGGCTAGCCGATCCGAGAGCCATTCGGTGCAGTGTCGTTTCCTCGGCCACCCTGATCTCCGAGCCCGACCACCCGCACCCCCAATGCCGGGTCGACCAAGTACCCTGGCTTCGCTCAGGCCACCTTCCCCCCTACGGCCCGTCCATCGAACATGGCATCTCTGTTGCACCGCTCTCCCCTTCCCCCTCGCCTGCTGCGCCTCGTCCGTCGACAGGCCTATCGGACGGCGCGGTCATGGGATCAGATCCTCGATCGGGTCGGCGAAGTCGACCCCGAACTGGTCGCTCTGGACGTGTTCGACACGCTCGTGTATCGGCCGGTGGTCGGCGACCTCGCAGCTCTTCACCTGATCGCCCATCATCTCACCGTTGCGGGCCAATGGGCGGGAACGGTCGAGGACTACGTCTCGGCCCGCCACCAGGCATCGATCGCGCTACCGAGCGCAAGCTTGGAGGTCCTCTATCAGCATTCGGCTCTGGCCTCGGGACGGACCGCCGCCGTCGAGGATCTGGTTCGGACCGAGGTGGCCGTCGAGGATCGGTTGCTGCGACCGATCCCCGGAGCCGTGGATGCGCTGGCGCGACTTCGACGTCGATGGCCCCTCGTCCTGCTGTCCGACATGCACCTCGGGGAAGCGATGCTCGAGCCGATACTCGACCGACTCGGGTTGCTCGATGAAAACGATCGGCTCGTCGTGTCGTGTGACCACGGGGCAACGAAGTCGTCCGGCGAGCTCTACCGCGTGGTGTTCGGAACCGAGCCGTCTTCGACGGTCATGATCGGCAACAACGAGTGGGCGGATCTGACGGTTGCAGAGTCCTGCGGTCTGGTGGCGATCGCGGCCACTCGTTGCAATCCGACACGCTATGAGTCGACCTGGGCTCAGTCGCCTTCGACCATTGGTCCCGTGATCGCTGGCGCGGCTCGAACCGTTCGCCTCGAGAACGCCCAGGATGACGATGGTCTTCAGGATCATCGTCTGCTCGGTGCCGAAACGATCGGTCCGATGCTCCTCGGTTTCTTGCTGTGGATGCGCTCCCAGTGCAAGGAACTCGGCATCGAACGGCTGGAGTTCCTGGCCAGGGACGGCGAACTGCCGCTGCGCGTCGCCCAAGCGATGCACGCGTCGTGGTGGGAGGGCATCGATCTCGATTACCTGCACTGCGGTCGTCGGTCGTGGTCGCTGGCCGCAGCCCCGATCGTCGGCATCGATCGGTGGATCGACATCGGCAGCCGGGACCAGAGCTCGTTCCTCCTGCATTCGTGTGAGACCGTTCCTCTGGCTGCGGTGTTGAATCGCTGTCGGTTGACGACCGCCGATCTGTCCAGCACTCCGCTCGGATCCCTCGATTCGTCGGCCAACATGACGTCCGAGCAAGCCGAAACCTGGCGCCACCTTCTCCGGTCGGGAACGTTCGACGACGTGATTCTCGAGCGGGCCGAGGAACCCCATCAACTGATTTCACGGTTCCTGGCTCAACGTCAGATCACGAGCGGCCGAATGGGACTGGTCGACGTGGGCTGGCGGGGCCATCAGGCATGGCTGGCATCAGCGCTGATCCGAGAGGCGACCGGTTGTGAGCCGGTCAACTTCCACTTCGGGGGCGACAACGTCGATCCTTGGGTCGACGAGGAGGTCGACATCCGGCGTTTCGCACTCGACGATGCCGTCGAAGCACACCCGATCCTCGGGCCGGTCTCGTGTCTCGAGATGTTCCTCGGTTCCGGTAAGCCCCGGCTCCTCGGCTACGAAGAGGTCGACGGAGAGGTCGTCGAGGTCTTCCAGAGCCGTAGCTCGGCCGTCGACAGCCCGGAACGCCGGGCGCTGGCCCGGGGCGCGGTGGCGGTGGGTCGGGCAATGCCGAGCTGCTCCGAGATCGACGAATGGGGTAGCACCTCGGCCTCGATGCGACACGAGGTGCGTCAGACGCTGCATCTGCTGTGGAACAAACCAGCGAGGAACGAAGCGAGACTCCTGGCGCCGCTGGCGTTCGAACGTGACGATCAGGGCCGCGATGTCGGGTTGGTGGCCACACCTTACGGTTTGGCCGACGTACGTGGCGGTTCGACCGCTCGACGGCAGTGGCGACGGGGTTCCCTGGCCATCACCCCGCAGCCCTTGCGAGCCGTGTTCGCTCCATACATCCACGTCACCGAGCGATCAGCCGACTCCTAGCGAGGCGCTACCTGCACCCAACGCAGCGAGGCAGAGAGTACGAGAAGCAGAGAGTACCGAGGCCCTCAGGGCTGAGGTACGACGTGGACCGTACAAGACTTGAACTTGTGACCTCTCGCGTGTGAGGCGAGCGCTCTAGCCAACTGAGCTAACGGTCCCGATGTCGTTTCCGGCAGCGAAGGATAGCCGCCCTCAACCGATAACGGCTCGCCGATCATCGTCGAAGACTTCCTCGAGCGCGGCCATGGTTTGCAGCACACCGACGTCGTCGAGTTGGCGGCCGACGACCTGGAGACCGACAGGCATGCCGTCGGCCGTATACCCGCAGTTCACCGAGCCCGCCGGATTGCGAGTCAGGTTGAAGCCGTAGCTGAACTTCACCCAACCCGGCACCTCCTCGCCATTGATGGTGCCGTCGTGCCCGACGAAGGGTGTCTGGCCTGCCGCCGTTGGCGTCAGCATCAGGGGTGCTTGTTCGAAGGCCCGATCGAGGAGGAGGTTGTAGTCGTGGATGGCGTCCAACGACTGCGCCATCTGGACCCCGGTCACGCCGAGTCCCCAGGTGATCTGGAAGCGCAACGACTCGTCGATCTGCTCCCATTCGGGTGTGCCCAGCAAGTGGCCTTGGGTCCGGGCCCGCAGGGCCGTCCACATGTTCCACCACGGCAACACGGGGTCCTGTGGCCAGATGTCGTCGACTTCGATGACCTCGACTCCGGCGGCGGCGATCTGTTCGACGGCTCTGGCACAAATGGCTGCGATCTCCCGGTCGACCTCGGCGAACCCCATCGTGGGTGACCACACGATCGTGTTGGGAAGCCGAGCCATGCTCATGGCCTCGTACCACGGCGAGCCCGACCGCGGCAGCGAGGCGGCATCGGTG
>CALACD010000459.1 GCA_937890445.1 uncultured Acidimicrobiia bacterium
CGTTTGGCTCGGCCCGGGTGCGCAGGCTCACCAGGTCGGAGCCGGCGTTTGGTTCGCTGAAGAGCTGGCACCAGACGATGTCGGCGGCCAGTGTGGCCCGGAGGTAGCGCTGCTTCTGGTCATCGGTGCCGAACTTCCGGATCGCACCACCGGCCAGGATGATGCCCTGGAAGTTCATGTATGGCGCGATGCCTGCATGGGCGCACTCCTCGTACCATGCCAATTGATGGGCACCGCTCAGACCGCGGCCGCCGTACTCGACCTCCCAATCGATGCCAGCGAACCCGTTGGCGAAACAGTGCTGCTGCCATGCGCTGGCCCGTTGGAACATCGACGGCGGCATGATCGAGCCGAAAGCCGGGCACGCCAGGTCGGCAGCCGCCGAGGCCGCCAGGAAGCTTCGGGCGTCGCGGCGGAAAACCTCGATGGTGGGTGGCACCCCCTGGAATCTAGCTTGAGCGCGAAAGCCGAGCCAAGGCTGGCTCGGAGGTCACACGATTGAGCGGCCTCGATGGAATGCGGCGAGGCAAGGTGGTGGAATGGACGGCCATGAGCACCATCGTCCTCGAAGTAACCGACCACGTAGCCCGCATCACCATCGATCGACCTGAACGGATGAACGCCTTCGACATCGACACCCACGAGGCCTTCGCCGCGGCGATAGACCGCGTCGAGTCCGACGATGACATCCGTGTGGCCGTCATCACCGGAGCCGGCCAGCGAGCTTTCTGTGCTGGCCGGGACCTGAAGTGGACGGCGGAGATCAGCAGCTCACCGGAAGAGGTACGAGCCGAGGCCGATCGGCGCATGGCCGCGCTCACCCGGCTGCAGTTCCGGTTCGACATCACCAAGCCGCTCATCGCTCGGTTGAACGGCGTCGCACTGGGTGGTGGGCTCGAGTTGGCGCTGGCCTGCGACATCATCGTGGCCGCTGACCATGTGGAGATGGGGTTACCAGAGGCCCGCCGCGGGCTGATCGCCGGGGCGATGGGCATACACCGGCTGCCACGCCAGATCCCCCACCATCTCGCAATGGGCTACCTGCTGACCGGCCGGCACTTCTCCGCCAGCCGCGCCGGCGAACTCGGCCTGGTCAACGAGGTCGTACCCTTCGCCGACCTCGACGCTGCGGTCGACGCCTGGGTGGCCGACATTCGCCGCTGTTCACCGGCGGCGATCCGGGCGACCAAGCAGTCGGCGCTCGACGCCATCCACCTGCCCCTGGCCGACGCCGCCGCCTATGTCAGCCCGGCCGAGCGGGCGTGGCAGAACGGAACCGATCGTATCGAAGGGCCGCGGGCCTTCGCCGAAAAGCGGACCCCGAACTGGACCTGAACAGGGTCCGAGGCCGCGCCGCCGGCGCGGCCTCCGATCGCGTCGCTCAGCGGCCGGGCTGTCTTTCCGTACGCTCCACAGCGGGCGTTGGCCACCAGTGGGTCGAGCTGCCGGGCTCGCTGGCGGAGCAACAGTCGACCCGCGAGACTACGTCGATGGCTGACCCCAGAATCTCTGAAGCGGGCTTCGATCTCGACCAGATCGACCACCTGCTGTCGACGACCCGAGCGGTGCGCAAGCGGTTGGACTTCGATCGTCCGGTCTCCGATGAGGTCATCTTCGACTGCATCGACCTGGCCGAACAGGCGCCAACCGGTGGCAACGATGCCAGCCGCCGTTGGCTCGTGGTGCGAGACCAGGCGATCAAGGACCAGCTCGGTGACCTCTACCGGGAGACCGGCCAGATCTTCACCAAGGCCCGCCAGAGGCTGATCGGCACCGGTCACCCGAAGGAGAAGGTCGTCTCCTCCAGCGCCTACCTGGTCGAGAACATGGCCAAGGCCCCGGTGCTGGTCATCGCCGCCATCTGGGGCATCCATGACAACAGCGGCCGACCCGGCCTGTTCGACACCGTGATCCCGTCGGCGTGGAGCTTCAACCTCGCTCTGCGAGCCAGGGGTCTCGGCTCGGCCTATACCACGATGCTCAACGGCAACGTCGAACAGTTGGAGGAGATCCTTGGCATCCCACCCGGGGTCACCACCATCGTCACGTTCCCGGTGGCCTACACCAAGGGGACCGAGTTCAAGCCCGCCCCCCGTCGGCCGGCCTCGGAGATCACCTACTTCGACCAGTGGGGCTTCACCCGCAGTCAACCATCGACCGACGGCACCACCCGGGTGGTCGACGGTCAGGGCGTGGTGGCCGAGATCGACACCGACGCCCGACCGTCGGAGGTGTGGCCGATCATCAGCGACATCGACATGCCGGCCAGATTCTCCTCGGAGTTCCTCGGGGCGGAGTGGACCGAGGGGTCGGAGCCCGGCGTCGGCGCCACCTTCGTCGGCCGCAACGAGATCCCCGACATGTTCGCCTGGGAGGTCACCTGCCACGTCACCGAGTGGGTGCCGGAGCAGACCTTCGAGTGGCGGGTGACCGATCCGAACAACCCCGGGGCGATCTGGCGCTTCGACCTGGCCGAACAGGGAGCCGGGAGCCGCCTGCGATTCTCCATGATCATCGGCCAGGAGAACAACGGCACCGTGCCCCAGGCGCTGAAGGACCCCGAGAAGGAGGAGCGGGTCCTGAACCGACGCCGCCAGACCCTCAAGGCCAACATGCAGGCCACGGTCGAGGGCGTCCGCGATCTCGTCGATGGGGGTGCCGAAGCCGATGGCTGATCCGGCCTTCGCCCCGGCCACCGCCGACTACCAGGCGATCGTCGATCACGCCCTGATGACCACCCGAGGAGTCCGGCAACGGCTCGACTTCGACCGGGAGGTCGACGACCGAACCATCCTCGACTGCATCGACGTTGCCGAACAGGCCCCAACCGGGGGCAACAACGGCAGCCGCCGCTGGATCATCATCCGCGACCAGGCGACCAAGGACCGCATGGCCGAGCTCTACCTGTCGGCCGGCGTCGACTGGGTCATCGAGACGGCCAAACGGCTGGAAGGCAGCGGCCACCAGAACGAGCGGCTGATGACCGGCGCCCGCCACCTTGGCGAGAACATCTCCCGGACCCCGGCCCTCGTCATCCCGACGATCCTCGGGCGCCACGATGGGAGCGGTCGACCGGGGCTGTTCGATTCCGTGATCCAATCGGCCTGGAGCTTCATGATCGCCCTACGGGCGAGGGGTCTGGGAACCGTATGGACCACGATGTACCTCAACCAGGCGCCAGCCGTCGCCGAACTCTTGGAGCTACCGGATCACGTCACCCAGATCTGCATGTTCCCGGTCGCCTACACCATCGGCACCGACTTCAAGCCGACGTCGCGACGCTACCGGGCCGAAGACATCGCCTACTTCGACCGGTTCGGCCACACCAGGACACCGAGCGGGCCAGGCGTCGTCGACGAGATCGAGCTGAAGGCCAAGCCAAACGACGTCCGCGCCATCATCGACCAACTCGACTCCTCCGACCGACAGCGCTTCGACCTCGAGCAGGTCCCGGGAGGCAGCCGGTTGCGTCTCCACGCCAGGGTCGATGCCGACACGGACCCCGCAACGGCGCTGGCCGAGGTACGAGCAACGCTCGACGAGATCACCCAGAGGTTTGCGACCTGACTACGAGACGATCGGCCAGGTCGTCGAGGTCTCCGAGTGGGCTCCTTGCTCAGGCACCCTTCACAATCAGACCGAAGTGCTTGCTGGTGGCCTGGAAGCGCAGGGGCAGGACGGCCTGATAGGCCTCGGAGTCATACGCCGCTCGAGCCTCCTCGAGCGTCGGGTACTCCAGCACGACGGTCTGATGCCCAGCGGTCTCACCCTCGACCTGTTGGGTCTCGGTGTCGTAGGCGACGACCTTGGCGTTGTCTCCGATCCCCAACGACGGGACCGCACCCTTCTGGTATTCCTTGTAGGTGTCGGCGTCGTCGATGTCGAAGTTCACGATGAGGTACGCGGTCATCTGGCTTGTCTAGCACGGCAGGCCCGGGCCGGCCACCGAGGCCGCGCTCCGGGGCGAGGTCCTGTTTTAGTCCGGCGGTTCGACAGCCTGGTGACGGTCGCCGGAGACTGGTGCGGTCGACAGGGAGCGCCGAGAGGGCGAGGGAGAAGCGATGGTGGACGATCACGTTCGAGCAAACCGGGAGTCGATGGAGCGGGTGGAGCAGCGGGCAGCCGACGGTGACGCGCCGGTGCTGATGCTCAATCTGAACCGCTACACCGAAGCGGCGGGCTTCCCCGACGCCGACGAGTACCACCTCTATATGTCGCGCCTCGAACACTCCGTCACCGCCGGCGGTGGGTCGGTCCTCTGGCGAACTCCGGTGGTCGACGCCGTCATCGGCTGCGACCACGACGACTACGACGAGATCCTTGCGGTTTGGTACCCATCGCACGCCGCCTTCCTACAGCTTCCCGAGGCCGACGGCGCCTCGTTGATGTTCGAGTCGCGCAAGCGATGCGTCGCCAACGCCACGATCCTCGCCCTCCCGGCAGACCGCCATCCACTGATGCCATCGTGACCAACCCTGTCCCCGGCGAATCGGGCCCCGACAGGTCGGGCCTCGACGAGTCGGGCCGCGGCAGGTGGCGGTCGCCCACGACCTACCGGCGGCGGTCGATCATCTTCTGGAAATGGGCGGCCCCGTTCATGGGCGGCACCCGGCCTTCCCCCGCCCCCATGTCACCCAGGACCGGGAAACCCGCTTCGACCCGGAAGCTGAACGCTGACGACTCCGGCAGGAAGCACTTGACGTCGTCGCACGCCTGCCATCGCACCCGACCGCTGATCGTCACGTAGCGACCTTCGTCGTCTTTGTGCATCGCCCGGGCGTTCTGGGTGACCGGCAGCCGCAGAACGACGTCGCCGTTGTACGCCTGCAGCGTCTCACCCGATCCGGACAGTGTGAGCGGAGCTGTCGGAGGCGCCACGACGTCATACGACAACACGCCGTCGATGTCGTCGAGCTCGATTGCGGTGGCGACGAGCCCGTCCGGCGTCGGTGGGCCGTAGAGGTGCTGGCCGGCGGGAACGCTAAACGTCGCCACGATCTGGCGGGTGAGCCCCATCGGCAGGAAATCACCGGCGAAGGCCACGTCGACCTCGACGTGACCGACCTCAGCCCCCTCGGTCGCTGATCGATCGGCGGGTAGCTCGAACTCCTGGTCGAGGGCGGCGGCCAGCAGTTGCTCGGGCCCGGGACGCACGGCGAAGTTGTGCTCGAAGAACTTGTGGGTGATGGCGCCCTCCCCGTCGATGACGAAGGTGCCGGGGAACGGAATCCCGTACCACGGGTGGTCCTCAGGTGGGATCAACGCGTTGAGGATCCCGAACGATTCGATCACCTTGCTGTCGGGGTCGGACAGCATCGTGAACGTCACGTCCTGGGCGGTGGCGTAGTCGGCCAGCGCGTCAGGCTCGTCGTAGCTCAGGGCGTACAGGCGGACCCCCGCCGCTCGGAAGGTGTCCATGCCTCGTTCCAGCTCGACCAGCTGGGTGCGACATGGCGGTCACCACACCGCCGACCGGTAGAACACCACAACGGCCGGTTGACCGTCGCGGTCCTCGTGCACGTCGACCAGCCGACCGGTCTGATCGATTGCCACGATGTCGGGCAGTCGTTGCCCCACGTCGGGTCCGGTCGGGAAGTCGCCCCGCGGAATCCGACGACTGCCGGTGCCGGGGGCTTCCGGCATGTTGAAGCCTTCGGCGTCTTCGTAGAACGGGCCCGTCGTGGGACCGCCCCTCGTGTCGACTTCGATCTCATCGGCCATGGCTGAGCCTCGTCTCCTTACCTGAGCGCCTGGAAGGCCTGGTCGGCGACGTTCCAGGTCTGTCGGATGTCGTCCTCGGTGTGGGCGGCGGACACGAAGTTGTTGTGATAGCTGAGCAGGTAGGCGCCCCTCGCCACGCATTCAGCGATCCAGCGGGCGTGGAAGCCGAACCCGCCGTCGCCCGCGATGCGGTAGTAGGGCATCCCGGGGATCCCGGTGACCCGCAGGTCGTGGCCATGGGAGGCGGCGACGTCGATGAGCCCGGCGTTGAGCTGTTCACCGAGTTCGGTGATTCGGGTTGCGCCATCGATGGCAACCAACTCCCGGATGGTGGCCAGGGCGGCCGCCATCGGGGCGGCGTTGAAGAACTGGGTGCCGGTGTAGAACGTGTCGGTGGCGGCCTGCTTCAGCGCATCGGTGCCGGTCACGGCCGCCACCGGATGCCCGTTGCCGAGTGCCTTGCCGAAGCACACGAGATCTGGATGGAAGCCGTAGTGGGCATGGGAGCCCGCGAGGTCGATTCTGAAGCCCGCTCGCACGTCGTCGACGATGAGCACGACTCCCGCCTTTCGACACATCGCCTCGACCTTGGACCAGTAGCCAGGGGCCGGCAGCTCGTTGTCGGCGAAGACCGGGTGGTGGTAGGGGGACGACAGGAAGCACGCCACCTCCCCGTCGTGCTGGGCGAGCACCTGCGCCAACGCCTCGGGGTCGTTCCAGGGCACCGACAAGACCAACCGATGGTCGTCCTCGGTCGTGCCGGGGTTGCCAGGGGTCTGCATCCAGGCCGCGGCACCGTGATAGCCGTCGTTCACCTTCACCACGTACTTTCGGCCGGTGGCCGCCCGGGCGATCATCACCGCCAAGATGGTGCTGTCGGCGCCGTTCTTGCCGAACAAGGCCCAGTCGACGCCGGTCACCAGGTCGACGAGCTGTTCGGCCAGGTCAACCAGAACGGGAGCGGCGAGGCTCACCGTGTTCCCCGCCGCCAGCTGACGGGCCGCCGCTTGCTCAACCGCGGGATGGTTGTAGCCGAGGATCATCGGGCCGTAGGCGCACATCCAGTCGATGTAGGTGTTGCCATCCACGTCGGTGAACCGGGAACCGTTGCTGCTCTCGAAGAACACCGGTGAGGTGTCGGTGACCGCGTAGCCGTAGTGACCGCTCACCCCCTTCGGGATCACGTTCCGCGCTCGCTGGTACAGCTCTCGAGATCGGCTGGTGTCCATCGTCTCGATCGGTCCGCTTGGTTCGATCATGCTGGTGGTCATGGTGCGCTGTCTTCCGTTTGCCGCCGGGTCGGCACGAGCGGCGGGCCGACGTGGTTGACCATGTTGGCGGTGACCCGAGACACCGCAGGGTCCTGGAGGCCGTATGCCCAGTCGGTGCAGCCGGTGGTGAACACCCGACCTCGGCCTCGGCTGAAGGTGCCCAGGACGGCGTGGCCGTAGGCGAACCGCTCCCGGTTCTCCGGCGTGTCGCCGCCACCGAGCCGCTCGGCGACCCAGTTCAACTCACCGATGTAGCTGTCGGGCAGGCCGGGGGCCGCCTCGTCGGTGGCCCACAGGTGGGCGGGGGCGGTGGCCAGCACCTCGAACCCGGCCGGTGTTCCGCCGGTGCCGGTGGCAACCGGGCGACCATCCCGCAGCTGCAGCTCGCAGCCATCGCACTCGTAACCCACCACAACCGGTTCGGCCCCCAGCTGGTCACCGGCCCGCAACTTCATGCCCTCGAAGATCGGATTCTCGGGGCGCCAGACGGTGTAGCCGCCGGAGCCCATCGGTGCGCCTCGCATGTGGGCATAGCCGCCCCTGGAGAAGCTGACGCCGGTCATCTCGTTCTCCGGTCGGCGACACAGCGGATCGCTCCACATCGTCGAAACGAACCGCTCGGCCTCGGTCCCGACAACCGGGTCGTCGAGGTAGTCGTTCTTGTACCCGACCACCCGGGCGCCGCCCGCTTCGAAGCGAACCTGCCAGAACGCGGTGTTGCCGGAGAGGAACACCGCCGTCCCGCCTCGGTCGACCCAGCCCTCGACGTTGTCCCGCATGGCGGCCGACCAGTACTCATCGTGGCCGACGCTGAGGTAAACCTGATACGGGTCGAGGAGTTCAGTGTCGGTGGCCAGATCGAGGCTGGTGGCGTAGTCGAGCTCGAGCCCGTTCGTCTCGGCCCAGTTCACGAACAGCCGCTCCCAATTGGCCCAGCCAGCGGCGGCCGACCAGTACGAGTAGTGGTTGAAGTACCAGTCGATTTCGTCGGGCGCGAGCTGACCGAACCGGGCGACGCGATACCGCTCAGGATCGGGCTTGGCCAGAAAGCCTGACGGCAATGGGCGGAGCTGCGAGGAGTGATGGCCGCCGGTGTAGAAGTTCGGCCCGCCCCAGTCGTTGTAGGCCGCCCAGGTCGAGGTTGACAGGACCAGCACAGCGGCCGACGGTGACGAGGCGTGACGCCGGACGACGAAGAACGCCTCGGCCGTGTCGCCGTCGTCGGCCTCGAGTTGCACGAGGTGGAAGCCGGGCCTCCACGCCTCGTCGATTTCGATGGTGATCGTCGGCTCCCAACCGCAGCCGCTCACGGCGACATCGTCGGGCACCGGCTGGTCGGGAACGCCGAGCGATCGTGGGCCGAGGACCGGCTCCTCCGCAGCCCCCACACGGACCACCAGAACGGTGCACCGGGAGGTGTCGCCACTGACCATGAGGTCGATCGCATCGCCGGCGGTGCCGCTCTGGGGCCAGCAGTAGGCGTCAAGCATGCCCCGAACCTACGACCCAGCGGGCCACGGTCGCCAGTTGCCCGCTGGGGATCGCCGCCGACGACGGGCGAGCGAAGGCGGTGGCGAGCGGTGGGGGGCTGGCGGTCTCAGGCGATGACGAGTTGGTGGACGATGCCGATGAGGGCGGCCACGAGGACGAGTCGCAGGGTCGAGACCTTGTAGACGAAGACCGCGATGAGCGCAGCGGCGGTGATGGCCAGAGCCACCCAGTCGAGGGTCGAGAGGCCCGCACGTCGTGCTCCACGTCGACGACGACGGCAGCGGCGTCGACCCGTCCGACCGGGAACGTATCTTCGAACGGTTCGCCAGAACCGACGACGACCGAGCCCGTCACCTCGGTGGCACAGGCCTC
>CALACD010000460.1 GCA_937890445.1 uncultured Acidimicrobiia bacterium
TGGTTCTGAGGGCCGATCCGAGGGTGTGTGTCGAGCCCGAACAGTTGTTGCACTCGCACCGCCAGCACCGGTTGGCCGCTCGCATAGGTGATGGAGCCTTCACCGCCGCCGGGAAGGGGGAATCTCGTCGGAGCGACCTCGTCGAGGGCCCGACGTTCCTCCCATCCCAGGAGAGAGATCAGCGAGGCACCGACATCGAGGTGTCGGAGGTCAGCCGGCTTGCGGCAGGTCGACAGGTCGAGCCAGCGGTCCAGGTCTGCCAGCAAGTCCTCGTCGGCTACGGCCGGCCATCGGTGAGGCTCGACCTCGTGCAGCCACGCCAACCGTTCTCTCAGGCCTCTGGCGTGTTTGTCCCAGTTCAAGAGGCCGAGGCCTCGTCGACGAAGTCCCTGACGGAGCGCCGCCACGACTGCGTCGGATCGGGGTGACGCCAGCAGTTCGCGGTGCAGGACGAGGGAGCCCCATCGTTGCTGTCGCTCGGCACGGAGCGAGTCGTCCCGATCGTCCCATTCCACCCGTTCGGTCCATCGAACGACCTCGGGGTTCGCACCGAGCAGCGTGGCCCGGTCGAGTGCGACGGCACGACGGACCCGGGCGCGACGAGCCTCTCCGTCGGCCTCGGCGACGACCAGGAACTCCGCCGTCGCCAACGGATCCCGATCGGACAGGTACACCTCGCGGCCCGTTGCCAACAGGAATCGCCCAGGTTGACCGTTGCGTCGCATGGCGACCCGGTCCGGCCAAGCCGCTGCGAGCAGCCGCCCCAGATCGGCAGAGTCTTCGGCGGTCGAGGCACTCGTCGGCGCCGGTACGGCTCCCAGCCGACGTCGGAGCCGTTCCCGGGGGGTGCGCAGTTCTCGCCGCGTTCGCTCGACCTCCATGCTCAGATCGGAGCTGGTCGCGTGGCGGTCGGCATCGAGCAGCGCCGCCACGGACAACCCCAATTCTGTCGCGCCGGATCGCCGGGCTTCGAGAAGGAGGGCAGCCAGACGAGGATGGACGCCGAGACCTCTTGCGGCAGTTCCGTCGGCCGTCAGGACTCCACCCGACTCCACCAGACCGAGCTGTTCCAACTGGGCACGACCGGCTGCCAAGCGTTCTGCCCCGGGGTGGTCGAGAAGGGGGAGTGCCGAGGCCTGGGGGTCTCCCCATCGGGCCAGCTCGAAGGCGACGGGCAACGGATCACCATCGGTGATCTCGGGCGGCACGGCGTCATCGAGGTGTCGATGATCCTCCTGCGACCACAATCGGTAGCACCGACCCGGCGCCAGTCGTCCGGCTCGCCCCGCTCGTTGTGTTGCCGCGAAGCGGGTGGCGTGCACGGTTTCCAGCCGCCCCAATCCGCTCGTCGGGTCATAGAGGGCCCGACGGAGCAAACCTCCGTCGACCACTGCCTCGATGCCGGGAATGGTCACCGACGTCTCGGCGATCGAGGTGGCCACGATGACGCGTCGCTCACCGACGTCGGCCAGCACCCGCTGCTGGACCGAGACCGGGGATCCCCCGTGGAGACCGAGGACCTCGATGCCGACGTGGCGTCGCCGGAGTTCCTGCTCGACGTCGTTGATCTCACGCCGACCGGGAACGAACACCAAGACACCTCCTGCCACGTCCCGTAACGCTTGTTGCGTCGTGTCGGCCACCACTGCAGTCCATCGTGCGGCATCGGGGCGGTGGCCGTGGATGATCTCGACGCCGAAGGAGCGTCCGGGAACCTCGATCACGGGGGCTGGACCCGCCGCTGCTGCGCCCGGGCCTGCTTCTCCCAGCAACCGGGCGATGGGGGTGGGGTCGAGGGTGGCCGACATGACGATCAGCCTCAGATCCTCCCGGATGGTTGCCCTGCTCTCGAGTGCCATGCCCAAGGCGAGATCGCTGTGAAGATTCCTCTCGTGGAACTCGTCGAACACGAGCGTCGACACGCCCGACAGTTCGGGGTCGCGCTGCAGCCGATTGGTGAGGACTGCTTCGGTGACCACCTCGATTCGGGTGCGGGGCGAGCGTCTTCGTTCCCCGCGTATGGTCAGGCCGACGAGATCGCCGACCCCGCCGCAGTCGACCAGCAGTTCGGAGAGTCGTTGGGCAGTGGCTCTCGCTGCCAGACGGCGAGGCTCGAGGACCACGACGAGGTCGGACGCCTGCTCGGCGGCCACGATGGGCACGATGCTCGACTTCCCGGCTCCGGGCGCTGCGGTCAACACCATCGAACCGCTGTCCATCGCCGTCCTCATGGCAGGCACCGCACCTTCGATGGGCAGGTCGGTCGACATGCGTCGTAGGGGTTGGTGTGGCATTCGTGCCTTTCGATCCGCTGCCGGTGAGCCCCGTCGCTGCCGGTGAGCACAGACCGACGACCGTGGCGAGAACATCGTGTCGCACGTCCGCGATCGCCGCTCCGATCGGCGGGATACGGTCGAGCATCCGCACGATACCGGTCACCGGTTCGAAGCCGAACGGCAGCGGTATCCGTGCCCGCCCATCCATCGTGGCGGACCGCTATCATCGACGAAGTGTCCCGGGGGGGACGACGCAGAGGACCCTGGAGTCGTTGGGACATCCCAACGACTCCAGGGTCCTTCGGCGTGAGGGTCCTTCGGCGTGAGGGTCCTTCGGCGTGAGGGCTCGTCAGAGACGACGCATGAC
>CALACD010000461.1 GCA_937890445.1 uncultured Acidimicrobiia bacterium
CCATCACCATGGGCCCGCAGCCAGTTCATCGCCGTCACACACCAGCGATCGCCCGGCACCAAACCAGGAAAACCGAACTGGGGAGCAGGAGTCGCCAGGTTGTTACCGATGCTGGTCTGATGATCGAGAAAATCCCGGGTCATCACGGCACAGATCGTGTGACTGCCGACGTCGGCCGGGTCGGTGTTGCAGCAGCCGTCCCGATACCAACCCGTCATGGGATCGATGCTGCACGGCTCGAGATCGGTTCCCAGCACATTCTTGGCCACAGGTGCGGTGTCGGAGGCTTCGTCGGCTGCGGGTTCGGACATGCCCACAGTCTGTCACGGCCCGACGCCCTCGCCGCAGCCCCACGTCGACCATTCCTTCCACCTCCGCTTCGTCCGCTCGGGAACCGCTTCGAGGTATCGATCGGGCAAACTGCGGGTTGCCATGAAGTGGATCACCTGGGATCAAGCAGCGGTCGCTGCGGTGACGAGCTACGGCGTGTACGCGCTCGTCCGGAACCGCCCGCAGACCGCAGCGTCCCGATTCGTCGCTGCTGCAGCCAAGGAACTGTCGTTCGTCTCGGCCATCTATTCGGTGTGGCGAATCGCCCGCCAACTCCCGATCGCGCAGGAGGACGGCGCCATCGAGCGGGCACGACAGATTGCCCGATTCCAGGATTTCATGCGGCTGCCGTCCGAGCTCGGCCTCCAGCACTGGGTCATCGAACGCGACCTCGTCGCCGAATTCACCACCTGGTACTACGCGGCCATCCACGTGCCGTCGCTGATCGTGTTCCTGATCTGGATGTTCCTCTTCAAGAAGATCCACTATCGCCGATGGCGGACCGGGCTTGCTCTGACCACCTTCTTCTGCCTGGTGATCCGCTTCATCCGGGTGGCTCCACCCCGCTTCCTGCCCGAACTCGGTTTCGTCGACCTGACCGATCACGTTGGCGGAATCAAAGTGTACGGATCCGTCGGCACCGGCGTGTCCGACCAGTTCGCAGCGATGCCGTCCATCCACATCGCCTGGGCTGCCGTCATCACGTTCGGCGTCATCGCATCCTGCAACAGCCGCTGGCGGTGGCTGATGCTGCTCCATCTCGCCATCACGTTCTTCGTCGTGGCGGCCACCGGCCACCACTGGTGGATGGATGGCATCGTCGCCCTCGCACTGCTGGGCATCTCGCTCGGTATCGACACCGTCCTCCGAGGCCGGCCTCCGACGATGGATGCCCGGGGCGAACCGTCGGCATCGCACGATGTCCTGGCCGGGCACACCACCGCATGAACCTCGACCCGCATGAACCTCGACCCGCCTGAACCTCGACCCGCATGAACCTCGACCCGGCGTCGGACGGTCAGCTCGAAATCGGCAGGGGGCCAACGGTCGTCCTACTGTTGGTGCATGCCCCAGCAGCCACTGCCCGAGGACGAGCCCGTCCGGTTGTTCCTCCCCGATGGTCCGGCCCGAGCCGTCGATCGGATCCTGCCTGCCATCGGCGCACAGGCGGCACGGGCCGATCAGACCCGAACCGTCGATCCCGACGTCATCAGCGCGCTGAAGGCAAGCGAGGTGATGAAGCTGGCGGCGACGTCCAACATCGGTGGCGTCGAGGCCTCGATCCTCCAGATCGGCCGAGAGCTCGAAGCCATCTCGGCCAACTGCACCAGCACGGCCTGGACCATGTGGAATCACCTCGCCGTCTTCCACCTCTTCGTCGGCGCGCTCGGACCCGATCACCAGGATCTGTTGACCGGCATCGTCGAGCGAGGCGAATGGGTGTGCTTCCCGGCCGGAGCGGGCTCGGGCCTGACCGGCGTGGTCGATGGCGACCACATCCGCCTGAACGGGAAATGCTCGTTCAGCTCGGGCGGGCGCTACGCCGATTGGGCCGGGGCCGCCTTCTTGATGGTCGACGCCCAAGGCAACCGCATCGAGCCGATGGACATTCGTTTCACGGTCGTGCCCCTCACGACCGATGGGGTGAAGATCGACCCCACCTGGGACGGCAGCGGTGTACGTGCCTCGGCCACCGACGACCTCCACTACACCGAGGTGCTCGTGCCGCTCGATCGTTGTGTGCCCTGGTACGGAGCCAATCGGGCCGAAGCGCTGCGAGAGATCTCGGTCGTGTCACCCCGCTACCGCGAGGACTGGGTCGGTCTGTCCGATGTGTGGCTGGGGTGGATGGGGGTCGGCCTGGTGCGGGCCGCCCTGGCCGAGGCAACGGCCCAGATCCGCGACCGTCGCTCGATCATGGGGAAGAAGATGGTGACTCGGCCCACCATTCAGGTGAACCTGGGTCACGCCGCGGCCCTCGTGAGCGCAGCCGAGGCCACCATGGAGACGGCCTGTTCCCAAGTGGACCGACGCATCCATGCCGGCGTCGTGCCCGACGAAGCCGACTACCTTCGCCAGATGGCTCTGTCGACGTCGGCCATCAACCAGCTCGAAGAAGCCATGCAGTTGCTGTTGCGTTGTCAGGGTGGCAATGGCCTTCGAGAGAGCGGATCGTTCGAACGCCGCTGGCGCGACTTCCAGATGATGCCGCTGCACATCAACGCCCACCAGGATCGTGTCCATCATCAGCTCGGCCGTTTCGTTCTGGGCGAAGAACTGGAAGCGTTCTGAGCGGCCGAGGTCTCGACCTCGGACCCATTGGTGGCTAACGTTC
>CALACD010000462.1 GCA_937890445.1 uncultured Acidimicrobiia bacterium
GTTGGACTCGCTGCCGATTCCATCGCCCGACACGGCGGCGCCGATGTCGAGGCCGGCGCACCAGGCCCGGCCGTTGCCGGTCAGGATGATGGCGCGGACGCCACGGTCGCCATCGGCCTCGAGCAACAGCTTCGACAGGCCGTGCAGCATGTCCATGGTGATGGTGTTCATCCGATCCGGACGGTTGAACGTGATGGTGGCAACGCTGTCCTCGACGTCGTAGACGAGCTCATCGGTCATCTCGAGGACCCTAGTTTGCCGGGTAGCGATGTGGGCAACAGAATCGCTGGATGGCAGATGCTTCTCCGCAAGTGACCGACGAACAGTGGCTCGATCTGAACCGTGGGGTGATCGAGGAGTTCCGAGCGAACGCCGGTGTGTGCGGCGGCCGCTGGGAGGGCAACCCGATGGTGTTGCTGACCACGATCGGCGCCCGGTCCGGGGTCGAGCGGGTTTCGCCCGTGACCTACACCACGACGTCGACCGAGGCCGGCGAGGCCATCGTTCTCATCGCCTCGAAGGCCGGCAATGACCGTCACCCCGGCTGGTACCACAACCTGGTGGCCAATCCCGAGGTCGTGATCGAGGTCGGGGCGGAGCGATTTGCCGCCACGGCCCGGACTGCTGACGAACCGGAGCGGACCCGGTTGTTCGACGAGCGCATCGCCGTGATGCCTCGATTCGGTGACTACACGAAGAAGACCGATCGTACGATCCCCGTCGTGGTGGTGGAGCGTGGGTCCGATTGATCCCGGCGCCCGGTTGCTCCAAGCGGCGGCCGGTCCGATAGACCTAACGGTGCCGTTTCGATTGGAGTCTCATGTCCGAACAGTCCCCCGCAGCCGTCGATGTCGAACAGCTGGTCGGTGATTGGGTCGATGCCAATTGGCATCTCGACCTGACGGTCGGCCAATGGTGGCAACTCTTGGCCGATTCCGGCTACTGCCACCCCAGTCTACCGGTCGAGGCCGGTGGCCGGGGATGGAGCCAGGGGCAGGCAATGACGGCGATGCGAACCTTGGCCCAGAAGGGGGTGATCGGTCCACCCCCGGGACTCGGTTACATGTTGGCGGCTCCCACCCTGGCCGCACATGGGACGCCGGAGCAGATCGGCCGCTACCTGCCCAAGATTCTCAACGGCGAGGAGGCGTGGTGTCAGCTCTTCTCCGAGCCCGGGGCCGGTTCCGATCTCGCTGGACTCCAGACCAAGGGTGAGCGCGACGGTGAGGAATGGTCGTTCACCGGACAGAAGGTATGGACGTCCCAGGGCAATCTGGCCGACTTGGGGATGCTGGTGGCCCGCACCGACCCCGATCAACCCAAGCACCTGGGGATGAGCTACTTCGCACTGGTCATGGATCAACCCGGCATCGAGGTCCGGCCCCTGAGGGAGATGACCGGCCGATCTTTCTTCAGCGAGGTGTTCATGGACGGGGCGCGAGCCACGACCGCAGACATGATCGGTGGACGGGGAGACGGTTGGCGAGTCGCCAACACCACGCTGGCCCACGAGCGAGCCAGCATCGGCTCGGGATCGGCGGGCTATGTCATCGTCAATCCCGGTTCACGGGCCGACAACCTCGGCCGTCGAGTCGGTGACGTCATCGAACGGCGGTCCTCGGGCAAGGGTGGACATGCGCCGGGTGTCGGCCTTCGCCTGTGGGACCGCTATCGCGATCTGGCCCAAGACCTGGGCCGCTCCAGCGATCCGGTGTTGCGGCAGCGCTTCATCGAGCTCAACGAGATGCTTCAGGTGAATCGCATCGGCGTGCAGCGTTCGAAGGACAAGTTGCAGCGAACGGGAGCCGAGCCGAACATCGGAAAGCTGTTCGATGCCGAGATCCACCGCCGATTCCGTGAACTCGGTCTGACCACCATCGGGGCCGACGGAATGCTGGCTTCGGAGTCCTCGACCACCGACCCCAGCATTGCCGAGACTGCGCTCTACGCCAGTGCACCGTCGATCTACGGCGGCACCGATCAGATCCAACGCAACATCGTCGCCGAACGAGTGCTCGGTCTCCCCAAGGAGCCCGGTCCCGGCAAGGAGACGCCGTTCTCCGAACTGCCGAAGAATCAGTGACCGAACGAGATCAGCCTGGTCTGCAGGATCGGTTGAACACGCTGCGGTCGAGCGGATTGCCGGGGACGTTCCTACGTGCCGCCGGGATCACCAGACGTGGCCACCAGTCCGATGCGGTCGCTGACGACGCGGCTCAGGACGCGGCTCGGCGACGACGGTTCGATCACAAGGAGCCGCCGGCATCGACCAGCCGACGCTTCGACATCGAGCGGATGACGGTCGAAGGAGCGCCCCTGCATCTGCTCAGGCAGCCCGATGCCGAACAGGTCCTGGTGTACCTACCGGGTGGGGCCTTCGTCGCTGGACCTACCCTCCAGCAATGGTGGTTCCTGACCGGGTTGATGAAGTCGACCGGGCTCGATGCAGTCTTGTTCGACTATCCCAAGGCGCCCGAACACACCGCTATCGATGCCTTGCCGGCCATCATGGGGGCGTTCGCACTGCTGGCTGAACGTCACGGAGCCGACAACCTCGTTCTGGTCGGCGATTCCGTCGGGGCCACACTGGCGTTGTCGTTGCTGATGCAACGGCGAGATGCGGGCCTGCGACAACCGGCGTTGGCCCTGCTGATCTCGCCCTGCGTCGATCTCGGTCTCTCGAACCCCGCCATCGAGCCCAAGGTGGCCTCCGATGACGTGCTCGACGTCGGGGTCCTCCGACGTGATGCTCGCCTCTTCGCCGGGGTCATCGACGTCACCGACCATCGACTGTCGCCACGGTTCGGGGACCCGACCGGTCTGGCCCCGCTGCACGTCCGGACCGGTGGTCGCGAGATTCTCCAGCCCGACGTCGTCGAGTTCGTCACCGCGGCACAGCGGGCCGGTGCCTCGGCTTGGCTGATCGACCGGGCCGGAGGGAGCCACGGCTGGCCGCTGGCGGCGACTCCCGCGGGTCGATCTGCTCGCCAGGAGATGCGTCGTGTGGTCGAAGGAATCTTCGCCGGCAGATCGTGAACGGTCACCCAACGATCGGACGACCCCGATCAGGTGCCCGGAGGGTCATCGTGGCGCCGAGCGGTCAGCGGCCGGGGACCGGCCAACGAGGCGACACGGTCGAGGGCCGACTCGTACCATTCCTCGAAGGTCGAGGCCGCAGCGGTGGCGATTCCGGCGACGGCGTCGGCCCCGACCGGGTGATGGAGCAGCGGCTGGTCCTGTTCGACGATCGTCAGGATCTCTCGAGCGACGACCGAGGGTTCGATGGCGTACGCGGCTGCTCCTTCGAGGAAGAAGCGTCGGACCCAGGCTTCGTCCTCGGCATACGGCGACGCCGATGGTGTCTCGTGGTATCCGCCGCGGTCGAAGATGTTGGTGGCCACGAACCCCGGTTCGACCAGGGCGACCCGGATGCCGTGCGGCTCGACCTCCCAACGGAGGGCTTCGCTGAGTGATCGGAGCGCGTGTTTCGAGCCCTGATAGAAAGCGTGGTAGCCCCGGGCCGGCGTGCGGCCGCCGACGGTTGACACGTTGACGATGATGCCGCTTCCCTGGGCCCGCATTGCCGGCAGCACACCGCGGATCACCCGCACGGACCCCCAGTAGTTGGTTTCGAACTGGGCTCGGGCATCGGCCATGTCGATGGTCTCGATCGGACCCGAGATCGAGATACCGGCGTTGTTGACCACGATGTCGAAAGGGTGCCGCCCCTCGAGCGCTTGTTCGACCGATGAGTCGTCGCAGACGTCCATCTGCACGGATTCGGCACCGGGGATCGGAACCGATCGGGCCGGATCTCGCTGTGCCGCCACCACGACGTCGCCGAGCCCGACGAAGGCTTCGGCCGTTGCTCGACCGATGCCACTCCCGGCACCCGTGATCAGAACATTTCGCATCCTGTGACCCTACTCCGGCTCGGCCTCCTGATTCCGGTGTCCTTCGGCCATCGAGTTCGGCCTCTCAGCGGATGAAGAGCATCTCTCGGTACTTGGGGAGCGGCCATTTCTCGTCGGCGACCTGTGTCTCCAGGGCGTCGGCGGTACATGCGGACCTCGTCCATCAAGCCCCGGCGTTG
>CALACD010000463.1 GCA_937890445.1 uncultured Acidimicrobiia bacterium
GGTTGGACCATCGTGAGGTCGGCGGCCAGATGGATGGCGGCCAGATCGGCATACGGCCCCAGGATCTGCTCATGCGATCGACGGAACTCAGCGGCCGAGACCGGATGCTCCCGGCCCCGCAGCGGCGTAGAGAACGGGGGATTGCCGACGATCAGGTCGGGACGAGGCCACGACACGTCCAGACCATCCAGCGCGTCCCCGACTCCGAGACGAACGCGCTCGACGGCGCCTTCACCGACGCCCCTGTGATCGGCCCACAGCCCAACCGCTCGGCGAGCCACCGCCACCGCCCCTGGATCGATGTCGATGCCGCCCACTCGGCCCAGGGCTTCCCGGGGTTCCAGGCCGACAGCAACCAAACGGTCCAGTACACCGAGCAGAAACGCGCCGCCACCACAGGTCGGGTCGACAACGAAGCTCGGAATGCTCGACGGCTCGATGGCAAGCGCCACCAGGTGTTCCACCACGGCTCGGGGCGTGTACCACGCACCACGCCGGTTCCGATCCGCCGGCGACGAGGCCAGCTCGTGGTCCCGGCCGATGGACCAAGGATCAGTCGTCGGCGGGATTCCAGTGGAAGAGATCATCCAGGCGTTGATCGTTGGAGAACATCTCCACGATGGGGATGTCGAGACCGAGCCGCTTCTGAATTCGCTTCACGTCGAGCTCCTGGTTCCAGAGCACGAGGGTCACGGCAACGCCGGAACCTCCGGCACGAGCCGTTCGGCCCGAACGATGCAGGTAGGTCTTGTGATCGTCGGGCGGATCGAAATGGACCACGACATCGACATCGTTGACATGAATACCCCGGGCGGCGACGTCGGTGGCGATCAGCGCCTGCACCTCGCCTCCGGTGAAGGCAGCCAACGCCTTTTCCCGCTGACGTTGACGAAGATCGCCATGGATGGGCTCGGCCGAGACCCCGAGGTCGTGAAGGTCGTCGGACAGGCGATCGCACATGCGCTTGGTGTTGCAGAACACGATGGTGCGGTTCGAGTGTTGCACAATGCGGGCCACGACCTTGGCCTGGTCCATCTTGTGGACCGTGATGAACCGGTGGGCCATCTGCTCGACGGTCACCTCTTGCTCTTCGACCTCGTGGCGGGCAGGTTCGGTCTGATAGCGACTGACGAGTGTGTCGATGGCTCCATCGAGAGTGGCCGAGAACAACAGCGTCTGATGGTCTCCCTCGATTCGCCGCAGGATCCACTCGACCTGGGGTAGGAATCCCATGTCGGCCATCCGGTCGGCCTCATCGACGATCACGTTGCTGACCCCCGCTACCGAGACTTCGCCCCGCTCCAAGAGGTTGATCATTCGACCCGGTGTGGCGACCACGAGCTCGACGCCCTTCTTGATCTGGGCGATCTGCTTGTCGATGTCGGCGCCGCCGTAGATGGCAAGAGAACTGATGCCCAGCGACTGGCCGAGAGGCTCGAGTTCTTCCAGGACCTGGGTCGCCAACTCTCGGGTCGGCACCAGGATGAGGGCGTGGACCGAACCTCGGGGTTTCTCGGCAATGCGTTGAATGGCGGGAATGCCGAACGCCAGTGTCTTCCCGGACCCGGTCTTGGCCTTCCCACACACGTCTCGACCGGCCAGGGCGTCGTGGATGGTCAGTTCTTGAATGGGGAATGCCGTGACGAGCCCACGTGCGAGAAGGGCCTCGACGATGGGAGGAGCAACGCCCAAGTCTGCAAAAGTGGTTGGCATGAACCGTTGATCGTACCGACTGCTCGACCGCGGACCGCGCATCGTGACCAATCGGTTCCTGTCCGTCACCAGCTCCGGCCCGAGACGGGCGCCCCATCGGCGCTACAAGTTGAGGGACTCGACCAGCGCAGGCACGCGGGCGACGTCCGCCAGCTCGATGGCGTCATCGAATCCGGCAACCTCGACCGGGCCCAGTGCCGCCGGCGTTTGACCGAGGCCATGGAAGGTGTCGGCCGGCGCCAGGATCTGGCCCGGTCGAGCAAGGTCGGCCAGTCGAGCGGCAAGGTTCACCGTCATCCCGATGTGGTCGTCGCCTTCGAACAGGATGACATCACCCGAGGCGACTCCGGCGTGCAGACCCAACTCGCTCCCGGCGTCCTCCATCTTGCGCATGATCAGCATCACGGCGCTCACCAGTCCGGCTGCGTCGAGACCGACCAGCATTGCCCCGTCTCCCAGCCACTTGGCCACCCGCACCCCGGTGGAGGATCCGACACTTCGGACCACGGACCGGAACAGCGAGAGCTGCTCGACCGCTTTGTCGTCACCCTCGACGACTCCGTAGTGCGTGAAACCGGACAGGTCGACGAAACCGAAGGTGCGACGGACACGATGGCTGCGCTCGGGTCGCTCGAACATCAGGGGGCGATCTGGCATCGATCGAAACAGTAGCTCGCTCCCAACCGAGGTCAGCGCGACACGTTGCCGACCATGGGAGACTCCGTTGATGGGTGCCCTGGACCTCATCCGCCAATGGCCCGTCCCCCACGCGGCAGCAGGCTGGGTCGACGATGCAGGCAAGGACCGGCGATCCGAGTCGTCCGACCGCGTGTTCGAGCTGGCGTCGGTCACCAAACCCCTATTCGCCCTCTCGATCCTGATTGCCGTCGAGGAAGGCACCTTGAGCCTCGAACAGCCGGCAGGGCCGCCGGGTTCCACCATTCGCCATCTCTTGGCCCACGCTTCGGGCTACGGGCCCGATCAGGCCGAGGCCATTGCACCGGTCGGGACTCGACGCATCTACTCCAACGCCGGATTCGAACTCTTGGGCCGGGAGCTCGAGCAGTCCAGCGGCATGTCGGCCGCCACCTACTTCGACGAAGCCATCGTGCAACCGCTGGGTCTCGCAGCCACCACCTTGCACGGTTCTCCCGCGCACGCCGCTTCGTCGACGATCGATGATCTGCTGCTCATCGTGCGGGAGTTGCTGCGACCGACACTCATCAGCCCCGTCACGCTGGCCGAGGCCGTTCGCCCACAGTTCGGTGAGCTGGACGGGGTTCTTCCCGGCTACGGCCGGCAATCCCCCAACCCGTGGGGCCTCGGTTTCGAGATCAAGGGAACGAAATCGCCGCACTGGACCAGCGTCCACAATCACCCGTCCACGTTCGGCCACTTCGGCCGGTCGGGCACCATGCTGTGGATCGATCCGTCGGCGGGAGTAGGCGCAGTGGCGCTCACCGATCGAGACTTCGGGCCGTGGTCGATCGAGGCCTGGCCCTCGTTCAGCGAATCCGTGCTGGATGACGCCAGCTGACACGGGGCAATCAAGACACGGGAAGACAAGACACGGGAAGACAAGACACGGGAAGACAAGACACGGGAAGACAAAAGGTCATATCGGAGGGGCGCGTGCCGATAGGTCGGTGTCCCGATGACTGTTTCACAGATCGCCCGCTTCGCCCAGGCAAGGGCACGCCACGCACTGCGCACCGCAGGCCTGGCCGACGACGGTCCTCTCGAACGCGCCAGCAGCACCCGCAACGAGGTCTTCGTCGGTGATGAACACGTCGTGCGGGTCAACCGACAACCCGATCAGCGTTTGCGACGCGAGGCTCTGCTGTGTGAATACCTTCCCCATGCCTCGTGGGCACCCCGGGTCGTCGCCTATGGCGGCGAGTTCGGCGCGGACTACTTGATCGTCGAGCGTCTGCCTGGCGCTCCGCTTGGGCGCTTCTGGCCGGACATGACCGTGGCACAACGTCGCTCGGCCATCGAGCAACTGGGCGCAGCCACCCGCGAGCTCCATCAGGTCCGGACCCCGGCCCGCCTCCCCCGAGTCGAGAACCTGCCCTACCTGATCGATCCCCGCTGCCTGACACCCTTGGTACCGCTGTTGATTGCCTTGGACGACCTTCGACAGATCGGAGTGGATCCCGGCCTCATGACCGCCGCCGAAGAGATCGTGCACCGGACCGGCGACGCATTGGCCGACTACGACCGGCGACACGTCATCCACGGCGACCTCACGTTCGAGAACCTGCTGTGGGATGGCGCTCGTCTGACCGGCATCCTGGACTTCGAATGGTGCCGAGGCGCTCCCCTGGACTTGGAACTCGACGTGCTGCTGCGAGTTTGCGCCTTTCCCTTCGCCCATGTGGCCGAGGACTACGAATACCGGACACTGGCCCGTGACTACGCCCCGATCCCGGAATGGCTGGCCGAGCTCCGCCCGGATTTGTTCGCTCATCCCCGCCTGTTCGAGCGTCTGCGGCTCTATTGCATGGCGTTCGACGTGTGCGACCTGATGCTCGACCCCCACGTCGGCTCGATGTCCGACATCGGCCCCCTGCACCCGCTACGCAGGCTCGAGTCCCTCGTCGACACCGGGGGGCACCTCGAACGACTGCTCGCCCCACTCGGCTTCGGCTCCTAGACGGCCCCGGTTCCCCAGCTCGGCACGGTCCAGCTCACCAATTCCGCACCCTGCGACGTGGGTGATGCGCAGCGGAGTAACCTCTGCGACCGTGAGTGGTGACTCGAACACAGCCGATTCGGCGGGCAACCAGACGTCGACCAAGAAGACCACCGCCTGGGTGGTGAACCCTGTCGGGCCCTTGCGAGGCGATGTCGCGGTCCGAGGATCCAAGAACGCCGTGACCAAACATCTGGTCGCCGCCCTGCTGGGCAACTCCGAGTCGGTCATCAGCAACTGCCCCGACATCGGCGACGTCGACATCACCAGCAACATGCTGCGGGCGCTGGGGTGCCAGATCGAGGTCCACAACGGCACCGCCACCGTCGACTCGCGTCACCTGGTGTCGAGTCGGGTTCCCGTTCGATTCAGCGGCATGAACCGCATCCCGATCCTGATGGTCGGCCCTCTCCTGCATCGCGTCGGCGAAGCCTTCGTCCCCCTGGTCGGCGGCGACGACATCGGCGCGCGCCCCGTCGACTTCCATGTGGACGCCCTGCGACAGATGGGAGCCGAGATCGAGATCACCGAAGGTGGACTCGAGGCCAAGTCCACTCGCCTGAGGGGCGCCCACATCGAACTGCCCTACCCCTCGGTCGGTGCCACCGAGACCGTCCTGCTCACGGCCACGCTGGCCGAGGGCACCACCGTGCTGGACGGCGCCGCCACCGAGCCCGAAGTGATCGAACTGGCTCTCTTCCTGCAACGCATGGGCGCTCGCATCCAGATGCGACCCAACCGGCGCTACATCATCGAAGGCGTCGAGGAGTTGACCGGGGCCGCCCACCATCTCAAAGGCGACCGCATCGAGGCCTTCTCCTACCTGGTCGCCGGCCTGATCACCGGGGGCGAGGTCCGGGTGCACGGCTGTAGTCAGGATCGTCTGGTCACCGCCATCTCGACCCTGAGCGGAATGGGAGCCAAGTTCGAGATCACCGACTCGTCGGTCTCGGCCTGGTCCGACGATCTACGACCGACCGCGGTCGAGACCGACACCCATCCCGGCTTCATGACCGACTGGCAGTCCCCCATGGTTGCCTTGTTCACACAGTGCGACGGCTTGTCGGTGATGTACGAGACCGTCTACGAGAACCGGTTCACCTATGTCCCCGCCCTCAAGAAGATGGGGGCCCAGATCGAGATGTACAACACGGCCCTCGGCGGGATCCAGAGCCGCTTCGTCGGCAGCACCACCCCGTGCTCGGTCATCGTACGGGGCGGTCAGCCGCTGCGGGGCACCGACGTCGAGGTCCCCGACATTCGCGGTGGCTTCGCCTACGTCCTGGCCGCGTCGGCAGCCACCGGTACCACGACGATCACCAACACGCACCATCTCGATCGGGGCTACAACCAGCCGATCGAGAACTTCGAGTCACTCGGTCTCGACATCAAGCGAGTCGAGATCTAGCGCCTCGTCGACACCGGACTCGGCTTGCGCCAGCCGACGGTTGCCGATGACCAGCCACAAGAGCCCGACCGCGACCGCGATGCCACTGACCCAGTGGTTGACTCGGATACCCCAGATCAAGGATGCCGCGTCCCGCCGCACGGATTCGACCAGGAACCGTCCGATCCCGTAGCCCATGATCCAGGCCGGCAGCAGTTGCCCAGGCTTGAGCAATTTGCGTTTCTCGGCCCAGACGAGGGCTCCGGCCAACGCCAGATTCCACAGGCTCTCGTAGAGGAAGGTCGGATGAAAGGTGGCGCTGTCCTCATGGGCCGCGGGCCGGTACTCCGGGTCGATCTCGACGGCCCACGGCAGGTTGGTCGGCGGACCGAAGATCTCCTGATTGAACCAGTTGCCCAAACGACCGATGGCTTGCGCCACCGGAATTCCGGGAATGATGGCATCGGCCATGGCCGTGACGTCCCAGCCCCGGCGCCGGACGTACCACACGCCGACCCCGACGCCGAGGAGCAGTCCGCCCGGAATCCCCAGGCCGCCGTTCCAGATGTACAGGCTCTCGATCCAGCGTCCCTGATAGGACTTCCAGTCGGTGAGGACATGGTAGATGCGAGCCCCGATCAGACCGGCCGGCACGCCCCACTTGGCCACTTCGACGATGTCGTCGGGATCTCCCCCTCGGACCGACCACCGTCGTCGACCCATCTCCACCGCGGCCAGCACCCCGAGGGCGATCATGAGCCCATAGAACCGGAAGGTCAGTGGGCCGATCCTGATCCGATCGCTCGGAGGCGAGGGAATCGAACCGAGCACGAGGCTGAGCGAAGACGACACGGCCTAGAAACTACCGGTCCTCGGTCGAGCTTCCCGTTCAAGCCAATTGCTGGGGAGTCAGGGCAAAGAGATCATCGGGTCCCGCCATCACCGCACCGGCCAGAGCCGGCGCAGTCGGCAGGATCTGCTCACCGAAGAACTTGGCAGAGATCTTCTTGGCCCGATAGAAGTCGGCTTCGGCACCTGTGTCGTTGGCGGCCGCGACCAGGGCCGCCTTTCCGACCAACCCCGCACACATCACGGTTCCCAGCATGCGCAGGTAGGGCACCGACCCCGCCAGGGCGTTGTTGGGATCGACGGCACCGTTCTCGAGCAGCCACCGACTGCACTCCCGGGTCACCTCGATTGCTTCGGTGAGGTTCTGACCGAAGCGAGCAAGCTCGGGATCCTTGGACAGTTCCGCCGCGGTGTGGTCGAACGCGTCGAGCTGTTCGAAGACCACGGCACCACCCCGCATCGGCAGCTTCCGGCCGACCAGATCGGCGGCCTGGATGCCGTTGGTGCCCTCGTAGATCGGGGCAATCCGGGCATCGCGGTAGTGCTGGGCAACACCGGTCTCCTCGACGTAGCCCATCCCGCCGTGAATCTGGACCGCGAGCGAGGTGAGCTCGTTGCCGAGATCGGTGCACAGACCCTTGGACAGTGGGATGAGCAGATCGGCAAGCTCCTTGTGGCCCCGGGCCTCGTCGCCCCCGTTGGCCTTCGACCGATCGATCTCGGCGGCGTTGGTGTAGACCAGGCACCGCATGGCGTCGATCCACGAACGTTGGGTCATCAGCATCCGGCGGACGTCGGCGTGATCGATGATCGGGCTCGACACCCCTTTGGCCGCGCCGACGGCCGTGCCCTGTGTGCGGTCGAGCGAGTACTGCAATGCTTGCTGGTAGGCCCGTTCGGCCAACGCCAAACCCTCGAGTCCGACCGAGAGGCGGGCATTGTTCATCATCGTGAACATGTTGCGCATCCCGTCGCCGTCCTCGCCGACCAACCAGCCGATGGCATTTTCGTAGGCCAACACACACGTCGGGCTGCCGTGGATGCCGAGCTTGTGTTCGATCGAGACGCAGCTCACCCCGTTGCGCTCCCCGAGGCTGCCATCGTCGTTGACCAGGAACTTGGGAACCACGAACATCGAGATGCCCCGAGTACCCGGAGCTGCCCCCGGGGTGCGGGCCAACACCAGGTGAATGATGTTCTCCGACAGATCCTGCTCGCCGTAGGTGATGTAGATCTTCTGGCCCGTGATCCTGTACGAACCGTCGCCAACCGGCTCGGCCTTGGAGGTGAGGGCACCGACGTCGGAACCGGCGTGAGGTTCGGTCAGGTTCATGGTGCCCGTCCACTCACCGGTCAACATCTTGGGCAGGTACATCGCCTTCTGCTCGTCCGAGCCGTGGTGGGTGAAGGCATCGATGGCCCCCTGAGTCAACAACGCCCACAACGAGAACGCCATGTTGGCGCTGGTCAGCATCTCCTGGATGGCGATGGCGCTGACCCACGGGAAGCCGCCGCCGCCGAAGTCGGGGTCGAAGGGAATGGCACCGTAACCGGCCGCCACCATCTGCCGGTAGGCCGGCTTGAAGGAATCAGGCGTGATCACCGAACCGTCGGGCTGCCACGAACTACCGATGACGTCACCATCGCGATTGGTGGGGGCGACGACCTCGGCCATGAACCGACCGACCTCGGCCAGCACCGTGTGGACGGTGTCGGCATCGACATGACCGAACGCCTCGGTCGCGAACAGGTCCTGGAACTCGACGACCTCGTCGAGAACGAAGGAGATGTCGCGCAGCGGTGGGGTGTAGTCAGGCACGACTCGACAATAGTCCCCGCTCCCCGCCTTGGCTCGACCGAGATCAACACTCGACTATCGTTCGGTCGTGGACCCTCGCGCCGACCGCTACCCATTCGTCCCCGGCCATCCGCCGCTGACCATTGTCGGTGCCACCGGCAACTACGTGCACACCGATGACGGTCGCCGAATACTCGACGGTGCCGGCGGGGCCATCGTCAACTGCATCGGTTGGGGTCGCCCCGAGATGGCCGAAGCAGCAGCAGCTGCGCTGACGGGAACCGGATACGCACTGCCGACCTTCGCCACCGAAGCTCGACTCTCGCTCATCGAACGCCTCGTCGAACATTGGTTGCCATCGGGCATGACGCGTTGTTTGTTCGTCGGCGGTGGGTCGGAGTCGGTGGACTCCGCCATCAGGATCACCCGCCAACACCACGTCGCCCGAGGCCACCTCGACAAGTGGAAGGTGTTGGGTCGCACCGTCTCCTACCACGGGGCGACACTTGCCTCGCTCTCGGTTTCCAACCACGACCGACGGCGCGCCGGCATGGGTCCGTTACTGATGGACCTGCCCAAGATCGACAACTTCGATGCCGAGCAAGCCATCAAGGTGATCGAAGCCGAGGATCCGAGCACCGTCGGAGCCGTGATCGCCGAACCCGTGGTCGGCGCGTCGGGTGCTGCCATCGTGGCCCCCGACGACTACTGGCCAACGCTGCGTGCCTACTGCAACGACCACGACATCCTCCTGATCGCCGACGAAGTGATGACGGGCGTCGGCCGAACCGGCCGCAACTTCGGAGTCGACCACTGGAACGTCACCCCCGACATCATCGTCGGGTCGAAGGGACTGGCGGGTGGTTATGCCGCCATCGGCGGGGTCTTCGCCACCGATGCCGTCGTCGAACCCCTCGTCGGCACCAACGTCATGTACTTCACCTTCAGCGGTAACGACCTGTCGTGTGCCCTGGCTGACCGCACCCTGCAGATTCTCGAGGAGGAGAACCTGGTGGCCCGAGCGGCCGAGATGGGCGAGACGCTGCGCCGTTTGCTGGTCGATCGCCTGGGCAGCCATCCGAACGTGGCCGACATACGCGGTCTCGGACTGCTCCAGGGAATCGAACTCCGAGACGACTCGGTCGAGTCCGCAGGCTCCTTCGACGGCACCCTCACACCACTCGTGATCGAGGAAGCGTTGGCCCGAGACTGCTGGATCTACCCGGCGGGGTCGGCCGGTGTTCCCGACGGATTGCTGTTCGGCCCGGCCTACACCGTGACCGAGGCCGAGCTGGAGCAGCTCGTCGACATCACCGCGGCGTCGATCGACGCAGCCGTGGGCCGTCTACGGGCACCGAGCTGAGATGTACCTGGTCGAACTGGGCCAAGGCGTGTTCGCGTTGATCGACGAGCACCCGGGGTACGGCAACTCCAACGTCGGGCTCGTCATCGACAGCGACGGATTGACCGTGATCGACACCACCGCCACCCCCGAACGCGGGCAACTCGCCCGCCGAGAGATTCTCGCGCTGACCGAGGAGCTGGGCCTACGGTTGAAACGTGTGGTCCTGACCTCCAGCCGCGTACCCTTCACCGGCGGCAGTACCGCATTCTGGCAAGCAGCGTTCTACGGGAGCGAGTCGACCAGCGACCAGCTCGACGCGCCGGTCAACCCGCTTGCTCTCCAGCGTCTGCTTCCCCACTTGGCCGCCACCTACGACGACGAGTTCGCCACACGACCCATCACGCATACGGTCGCGGAACCGGCGTGGTTGACGTCGGCCGCCTACGGGGTTCCCTTGGCCGGCGAAGCGCCGGCGAACCTGATGGTGCAGCTGCCCAACACCGGCGTCGTCTTCGCCGGGGCACTGGCGAGCTTCGGGACGACCCCGCTGGCCTTCGACGGCGACCCGAGAGCCTGGGCCGCCAGCCTCCGACAGATCGCCGAGCTGGGCGGCACGGTCGTGCCCGGCCACGGGCCCCCGGGCGGAGCGGCCGATCTCGGCGACCTGATCTCCTACCTTGACGCATGCGTCGACGCCGACGGCAACCCGTCCGCGATCCCGGGCGGGCCTTGGGACCAGTGGACCGACCGCCGTTTCGACGCAGTGAACGTCGAGCGAGCAGCCCGGCTGGCCCGAGGAGACGATCAGACCCCACACGCCATGTTCGAATTGTTGGGGTTCGCCTGAGCCATCGACTCGAGGGCCCTCACGAGCCCGGGATCCCCTGGAAGCTCAGGCCAGCTGGGCTTCGACCTGATCCATGGCGTCATCCTCCGACACGTTCAAGGCGAAGGAGAGTTCAGACACCAGGACCTTACGGGCCTTGGTGTACATGCTCTTCTCTCCGGCAGAGAGCCCCTTGGCCGCGTCGCGCAGTGCCAGGTTTCGCACGACTTCGGCCACCTGGTAGACGTCGCCCGATTTCAGTTTCTCCTGGTGGTTCTTGAACCGTCGGCTCCAGTTGGCCGGCTCGCGCACGTCCTTCTTGGCCAGCAGGACGAAGAGGTCCTCGACGTCTTCGAGGCTGATCGGCGGGCGCATGCCCACTTCGTCGACCTTGTCGACCGGGACCCGGACCGTGAGCTCATCGTGCGCCGTCTTCAGGACGAAGTACTTCTTCTTCTCACCTCTGAACTCGATCATCTCGGTCTTCTCGATGATCGCCGCTCCGTGATGGGGGTACACGACGCGATCGCCAGCTTTGAAACTCAATGGGGCTCCTCGACTCAGGCCACAACCACGGCCATCCCCCAGGATGGCAGACGATCAGCCGTTTACCCACTCGACTCGCCGGCGATTTCGAATTCCGCCGAGGCCGAACGGCCTGCCGGCACCTCACCGCAGAGCTTGGAAGAACCCGGCGAAGGTGGTGAACGCCATGGCTGCGGTGGCAAGGATCACGAACCAGAACACCGCCGGTTTCCGCTTCCTCAGCGGCGGAAGTCCTGTTTGGGGCACCGTCGGCGACGCCGGCGTCGATCCGGATTCCGCCTTCGACGTGGCCGATGTGGTGCGTCCACCGCTCCCTTTGGTTCGTGCCATGACCTGTCCTCCTGGTCGTGCGGAAAATGCACGGATTCGACGAAAAAGGGCGGGGCGGCCTTTCGGCCGCCCCGACGCACAATTCTGCTACCGGTGCAAGTCGTTTCGACGTCACCCCGGCTTCGCCGTCGGACGGCTCAGGTCCGGACGACCAACGTCTTGGCGATCTTGTCGTGCGGAACCTGACGGCGGTCATCGACGAAGATCATGATGGCCGTTGCCAGACCGACGATGCCATAGATGATGGTCCCGACAACGGGGATGGCATTGAGTGCCGGCAGGATCAGGCGGCGAATGGTCACATCCTGGTTGAGCGGCGAGCCGTCCTCTTGCACCACCTTGATGTTCAGCGCCTTCTTCCCGATGGTCGCTCCATCCTTGGTCAGGAAGTAGAACTCGTAGACCAGTCCGATCACCGTGCTCAGCACACCGGCCCCGAACTGCGCGGCAAAGGAAACGTCGCCTCCGCCGGCAAGGCCGTACACACCGGCCCCGAGAATGAAGGCGACGATGATGTTCGGGATCAGTAGAACGAAACCGTCGATGATGCGGGCGCCCAGGCGCGACCATGGTGACGCCAGGTCTGCCTTGCCTCCTGCAGCTGCTTGTCCCGCACCCGGGACCGGTTGGGGTCCACCCTGCCATTGGGTGCCATCCCAATAGCGTTGCGTATCCGGCGGATCTCCCTGGGCGTAATACCAACCGGGTGGTTGGGTCTGCGGCGTGTCACTCAAGGTCGTACTCCCTCTAGCTGGTTTGGCCATACCATAGTCAACTTCGCGCCTCGGCAAAGGCTTCCCGTGCAGTTGACCAGCAGGGCGGACCGGACGGCTACTGTGTCGCCGGTGAACGTGAGACCTCGATCCGACCGAACCGTTCTCGTCACCGGTGGGGCCGGCTACATCGGCAGCCACACGGCCGTCGCTCTGCTCGAGCAAGGATTCGAGGTGATCATCGTCGATGACCTGTCCAACAGTTCGGCTCGCGCCGTCGAGGTCGTGGGGCACCTCACCGGTCGCAACGTGACGTTCATCGAAGGTGATCTCACCGATTCGACGGTCGTGGCCTCGGTCTTCGCTTCTCACCCGATCGACGCCGTGATCCACTTCGCGGGGTTGAAGGCGGTAGGCGAGTCCGTCGAACAGCCACTGCGCTACTACCGCACCAACCTGCTGTCGACCATGAACCTGCTCGAGGCCATGCAGTCCAACGGTGTGTTCGATCTGGTCTTCAGCTCATCGGCCACCGTCTACGGCGACCCGGACACCGTGCCCATTCCCGAGAGCGCACCGCTGCGTACGACCAATCCCTACGGCGCCACCAAACTGATGATCGAGGACATCTGCCGCGACGTGGCCGCCAGCGATCCTCGCTGGAACATCAGTCTGCTGCGTTACTTCAACCCCGTCGGTGCTCACCCCAGCGGCCAGCTGGGCGAGGACCCGAACGGCATCCCCAACAACCTCGTCCCCTTCGTGATGCAGGTGGCGGTGGGTCGTCGCGACGAGGTCGCTGTGTTCGGAGACGACTACGACACTCCGGATGGAACCGGCGTACGGGACTACATCCACGTGGTCGACCTCGCCCTCGGGCACATCGCGGCACTCGATCGACGGGGTGGGCGCTGCGAGGCCTACAACCTGGGGACCGGCAACGGTTCATCGGTGCTCGAGATCATCGCTGCGGCCTCGGCCGCCAGCGGCGTGGAGATTCCCTACCGCTTGGCCGATCGAAGGCCGGGCGACATCGCCACCTCGCTGGCCGATCCCACTCGGGCCAACACCGAACTCGGATGGCGGGCGGACCGGGCTCTCGATGTCATGCTGACCGACGCCTGGCGGTGGCAGTCCGGCAACCCCAACGGATTCGCTTCGGACACGGCTAGCTGAGCGACAGGCCGAGACAGTCCAGCAGCACGAGTGACGCCACATCGGCTCCGGTCAGCCGGGATCCCAAGGTGGCCGTCTCGGTCAGCACGTCACCGTCGATGCGATACGACGCGTACTCACCCTCGTAGATGGTGGTGGTCTCGTCCCCGGCGGCGGCCAGGAGCCAGTAGCTGTAGCGCTCGAGTTGGCCCCCGCCACTGCACACCAGGGATTCCCCACCGCCAAAACTGCCTCCGACAAGAAAGACGGCGGGCGTTCCATCGTCGAACGTCAGGGGAACAACGGCGCAGTCCCGGACCCGGAGGAAGGCGAGTTGTTCGGTGTAGGCGCCTCCGCCGACTCGCAACGCGAACTCGTTGCCGCCATCGCCGTCGAGGTCGACCTGGCCGAGCACGACGGCGGCGTCGAGGCCATTGGCTCCCCGCACCTCGGCCGTGGCCGCTCCGCCCGCTCCGAAGGTCACCATCACATGCCACACGTTGTCGACGTTCACCAACTCGACCTGCTCGGACAGGGCGTCGCCGTCGAGTTCGAGGGAGACCGGCTGGCCTCCGACGCCGGCCGGGCGTTCGATCCCAGCGCAGGCTTCCACGGCCGGCGTCGCCGTGGTCGCCTCGGGGACGACGGAAGCCGCCACCGATGCCTCGGTCTCGAACGTACGCGGATCGGCGGGGGCGGTTGGCACGGCCCGTGCCGTCGAGGTCGTCACCGATCGGGTCGCCGGAGAGGACATCGGGGCGCAGGCCGTCAGACCCAGCACGGCGGCGACCACGACCAGGGCGACGGCCGAGACCGGCGCCCGAGCCATCAGCCGCCTTTCAGCTGGTCGTAGATTTCCTTGCATTCGGGACAGACAGGGAACTTCTCCGGGTCCCGGCTGGGAATCCACTTCTTGCCACAGAGCGCTTCCAGTGGGGTTCCCTCGATCGTGCTGGGAAGGATCTTCGACTTCTTCACGTAGTGGGCGAATCGATCGTGATCGCCACCATCGTCGAGCACACGATCGACGACTTCCTCGGTGATCAC
>CALACD010000464.1 GCA_937890445.1 uncultured Acidimicrobiia bacterium
TGGCCTGGCCCTGAACACCGGCGCTGGGCTGATGCATCAGAATTCGAGCGTGGGGCAACGCGTAGCGCTTGCCGGCCGCACCGGCCGTGAGGAGGAACTGACCCATCGATGCGCCGAGACCGAGACAGACCGTGGCCACGTCGGGCTTCACGAACTGCATGGTGTCGTAGATCGCCATACCGGCCGTGACCGACCCGCCGGGCGAATTGATGTACAGCCAGATGTCCTTGTCTGCGTCCTGACCGGCCAGGTAGAGCATCTGGGCCGCGATGCTGTTGGCGATCTGATCGTCGACCTGCTGGCCGAGGAACACGATCCGCTCACGGAGCAGCTGCTGGTAGATGTCGAAACCGAAGCCCGAGCCGGAAACCTCGGCAACGGGCATTCCGGGGATGTTCATTCCGGGGGTCGTCATAGACTTCCAGGCTACCGGCACTGGTTCCCGACGACAGGCACCCTGCCGATAGCTCGGTGCGGACGGGGGGACTCGAACCCCCACACCGTTGAAGGCGCCAGGACCTAAACCTGGTGCGTCTGCCAATTCCGCCACGTCCGCGGGGACTCTCGGGCGCAGAGCGCCCTTCGAGTTCCTCGGAGAATACTTCGTATTCTCCCTGGGAACTCCACAGCCCGGAACTCCACAGCCCGGAACTCTTGGGCGGAGAACGCCCGACGTGCTACACCACGGGCATGACTGCCTATCTCATCGTGAACTATTCCGTTGCCGACCCCGATCTGTACAAGACCTATCAGAAGGGAGCTGGACCGGCTCTCAAGATCGGCTCGGAATGCAAGGTCCTCGTCCTCGACCCCAAGTCCGAGGTCGTCGAAGGCGAAGGCGCCGGTCATCAGACCGTGGTTCTCGAGTTCGAATCGAAAGAACGGGCAAAGGAGCTGTACGAATCCGGCGAGTACCAGGAGGTACTCCCCCATCGACTGAATGCGACCACCAATCACTTCGCCGTTCTGGTCGACGGGTTCGTGATGCCGTCGTAACGACTCAGTCTCCGAGAAGGTCGAGCAGAGCAGTCAGGGCTCGAGCCCGATGGCTGAGCTCGCCCTTCTCGGCCCTGGTCATCTCGGCGAAGGTCCTGCCGTTGGACTCGGCCGGCACGAAGACGGGGTCGTAGCCGAAGCCCCGATCGCCCCGGCGATCGGTCGCGATCCGGCCGGTCACCCGACCTTCGGCGATCAACTCCCGACCATCGGGCCAGATCAGCGCCACGCAGGTTCGAAACTGCGCCCCTCGGTCGGTTCGACCATCCAGTTCTTCCAGCAGTTTGGACACGTTGTCGTCATCGGTGGCGTGCTCCCCGGCGTAGCGCGCGGTGCGGACTCCGGGTCGTCCACCGAGGGCCTCGACGAAGAGGCCCGTGTCGTCCGACAGTGCCGGTGCCGAGGTGGCCAAGGCCACCTCGGTCGCCTTCTTCCGTGCATTTCCCTCGAGCGTCGGCTGGTCCTCATCGGTCTCGGGCAGATGATCTGGCCGAGCCGTCACGTCGAATCGGTCACCGAGCAGTTCGATGAGTTCGGCGACCTTGTCAGGATTGGCCGAAGCCAGCACCATCCGCTCGAGCGCAACCACCGGTTCCTCAGCCTCGCGCTGATCGAACGGCCGGAGGGGTGGCCAGGACCTGTCGTTGAGCTGCGACGATCTGGGCAATGCCACCGTCGGCCAGATCGAGCAGCTGGTTCAGCTCATCGCGGGAGAAGGCGACGCCTTCTGCCGTGCCCTGAACCTCGATGAACTCACCACTGCCGTTCATGACCACGTTCATGTCGGTCTCGGCCGTCGAGTCCTCGATGTAGGGAAGATCGAGTCGGCACTCACCGTCGACCACACCGACCGAAACTGCCGCACAGAAATCGGTCAGCGGATGGGTCGCCAACCCGAGACGGGTGATGGCATCGTGCAGGGCGACATAGCCACCACAGATCGATGCCGTTCGGGTACCCCCGTCAGCCTGGAGCACGTCACAGTCCACGTCGATCGAGATCTCGCCCAACAGACTCATGTCGCACACGGCTCGCAGGCTGCGTCCGATCAGTCGCTGGATCTCCTGGTCACGGCCGCTGACCCGACGGCGGATGCGCTCGGGGCTCGAGCCGGGAAGCATGTTGTACTCCGCGGTCACCCAACCCTTGCCGCTACCGCGCATCCAGCGGGGCACGTCCTCGTCGATCGAGGCCGTGCACAACACATGCGTCCGCCCGAACTTCACCAGCACCGAACCGGCAGCCATATCGGTGAAGTCTCGCTCGAAGCTCATCGGGCGGAGTTCGTTGTTTGCTCTTCCATCAGGTCGCATAGGGATCCCATCGTTCTGCATCTACCAGTTCTGGCCCCAGGAGTCTGCTCCCCCAGAACCGTGAACGCGCGCACATCGCCGGAGGAAATGAAGTGATGTCTGCCGGCCCGGTGCGGATCCGAGTGTCTGAGGCGGCTGACCTCGAGTTCGTGCGCCAGCGCGAAGGCCGTTTCGTCGGCCGACGAGACGAGCACGACATCTGGTCCCATGGCGGCACCGATGGCGCGAGCAAGGTACGGATAGTGGGTGCAGCCCAGTAGAAGGGTGTCGACCTTGGCCTCGACGACGGGTGCCAGCAGGCGTTCGGCCAGAATCTGGACCTGTGTCCCCTCGATGTTGCCTCGCTCGACGAACTCGACAAAGCCGGGGCAGGCGCACGACACCACATCGACCGAGGCGTCGATCTTGCCGAAGGCCTCCTCGTAGGCACCCGACGACATGGTCCCGACCGTTCCAATGACACCGACACGGTCCAGATTGGTGGCCGACAGCGTGGCCCGAACTCCGGGTTCGATGACGCCCATGACGGGCACCGGCATGGCATCGCGAATCTGGTCCAGTCCGGCTGCGGTCGCGGTATTGCAGGCCACCACCAACATCTTGACGTCGTACGCGTCGACAAGATGCTCGCTGATCTGGAGCGCGTAGTCGAGCACCTCCTCCTGAGGCTTCGATCCGTACGGATAACGGGCAGTGTCTCCGAGGTACACCAGATCCTCGGCCGGGAGCAGGTCGATGGTGGCCCTCGCCACCGTGAGACCGCCGAAACCGCTGTCGAACATCCCGATCGGACGGTCGTCGAAGGACTCCGAACGCGGGTAGTGGAAGAGGGGCGAGATCGGGTCGCCGGGTTGTCGCACCCTGGCAGCGTAGGCCACGCCGTCCCGGGTCCGGGTGACAGAGATGTACGGGCCGGCTGGGCGATTCCTCCCGATCGCTTGGCGGTGACCGGTTCGGCACGTAGCGTGAGCTTCATCGATTCGGCCACCGGAACAGGCGGCAGATCAACAGGTTCAATGGAGAAGCTCGTTGAGGGGGCTCATTGACCGGTGGCCGAACAAGCTGGTGCACCGAAAGATCTCGTCGGCTCGGGAGACCGAGCCGACCAACACATCAAGCGATGACCACAGAAACCGAACGGCCGGACCCTCGGGTCCGGCCGTTCTGCGTCGTGGACCGCTGCGTACGGCTGCCCCGGCTCAGAAGTAGATGACGTCCTGGATCGAGGCGATCACCTCATCGAGGGGCTCGGTGTAGGCACCGGTTGACAGATACTTCCAGGCGCCGTCACAAACGATGAACACGATGGTGGCCGGCCCATCCGCAGCAGCATCGTGACGCTCGGCCACCTTGACCGCCCCGGCCAGTGCCGCTCCTGAGCTGATACCAGCGAAGATCCCGGCGTCAGCAACCAGTCGGCGGGTCCATTCCAAGGACTCGGCCGGCCGCACGATGCGCTTGCCGTCGAGCAGCTCCATTCCGCCCCACTTCTCGAACACCGGCGGCACGTAGCCATCGTCGAGGCTTCGCAGTCCTTCGACTCGCTCGCCACTGGGAGGTTCGACGGCGAACAGTTTGACGTCGGGTTTGCGTTCCTTGAGATAGGTGCCGACCCCCATGAGCGTGCCACTGGTCCCGAGGCCGGCAACGAAGTGGGTGATCTCGGGCACATCGGCCAGGATCTCAGGGCCCGTCGTCTCGTAGTGAGCCGTCGGATTGGCCTCGTTGCCGTACTGGTAGAGGAAGACCCAATCGGGGTTCTCGGCCGAGATCTTCTGGGCCAGACGCAC
>CALACD010000465.1 GCA_937890445.1 uncultured Acidimicrobiia bacterium
CGACGATCTCGGGAACCAACACCATGGTGCCGATCTCGCCCGTGTGGCCGCCGGCTTCGTGGCCCTGGGCGATGATGACATCGACGCCGGCTGCGACGTGACGAACCGCGTGCGATTTCTTGCCGGCCAGAGCTCCGACCTTCACGCCATTGGCGTGTGCTCGTTCGAGCATGTCGGGCGGTGGCGGGCCCAATGCGTTGACCATCAGCGAGATCGGATGGCTGAAGGCGACATCCATCAGCGGCACCGCCTGGTCGTAGGTCATGGGGGGTTCTGCCTCGCCTGCGATGGCCCCGAGCTTCTCGTCGGCCGGCAATTCGGGGATGTCGTAACGCTGCAGCATGTCGTCGAGGAAGTCCCGGTGTTCCTGGGGGATCATCTCTTTCAGCGATCGAACGCTCAGGCCTCCCTCTTCCTTGCCCTGGTACTTGGCGGGAACGATGATGTCGACACCGAAGGGTCGTCCCCCGACCTCGTCGGCGATCCACTTCAGATCGATGTCGAGCTGTTCGGGCGTGTGACCGGCCGCACCGAGGACGCCGTACCCGCCGGCCCGGGTCACGGCGGCCACGACGTCTCGACAATGGGTGAAGGCCAGGATGGGGAACTCGATCCCAAACATGTCGCAGATCTTCGTCTTCATGGTGTGGACGCTAGCCCATGGTGTCACCGTGATCCGCCTCCCGCATTCGGCGTTGGACCAGACTCCCATCGTGGAAGCGCAGCTTTGGATCGAAACCGAACACTTGGCCGACGAGATCGACGATTTCTGCAACATCGTCGTCACCCTGCCAGCCGGACAGAAGTACGGCCTGAACGTGTGGAGCTTCGGCTTCTTCGAGTCGGCGGTGGCCGAAGGGGAGATCAACGCATCCCCGGAAGCGGCCGAGCTGTACATGCATCCGCCGGATCTCTTCGTCAAGGACCTGACGCGGCCGACGCTCGAGGCGGTCGTGGCCGATCTGTTGGTCCAGGGTCGCCTTCCGGAGCGTTGTCGGATCGCGGACTGACCAGCCCACATGATCGGCCCGAACTACCCTGGGGCCCACGGGAGGTCCGACATGCCAGTGACCAGCCACTATCAGCTGAACGACCGCTACCTGGCCGACGAAGGTACCGTGTTCCTCACCGGTATCCAGGCGTTGGCCCGTTTGCCGCTGGAACAGCTCCGGGCCGACCGCCGACGGGGGTTGACGACAGCATCGTTCATCTCGGGGTATCAGGGTTCCCCGCTCGGCGGCTACGGCGACACGGTCGCCCAGGCGGCAAAGCTGGCGCCTGATCTACCCATCGTCTTCAAGCAGGGCATGAACGAGGAGTACGGGGCCACTGCAGTCATGGGCTCCCAATTGGCGTCCGTCCAACCCGATTGTCGCTACGACGGGATCGTCGGCATCTGGTACGGCAAGGCCCCCGGGGTCGACCGGGCCGCCGATGCGCTCCGGCACGCGGTCTACGCCGGAACGTCCCGCCACGGCGGTGCGGTGGCCATCGTGGGTGACGATCCCGCCGCCAAGAGCTCGACGGTGCCGTCCTCTTCGGCCGGCGTCGTGTTCGACATGCACATGCCTCTGCTGTACCCCGGGGACCCGGTCGAAGCGCTGAAGCTCGGCCGCCACGCCATCGCCATGTCGCGAGCAACGGGGCTGTGGGTGGCGCTGAAGATCGTGGCCGACGTCGCCGATGCGACGGCCAGCGTCGAACTCCACCCGGAGGCCTTCCGGCCCGTGATTCCCCTGATCGACGAGAAGCCGTACGAGCATGTTCCCGACGGGCGGTTGCTGACGCCCCACACCCTCGATCTCGAACGCGAGATCGTCGAGGTCCGTTACGAACTCGCCCGCCGCTATGCGGCCGACAACGAACTCAACTACCTGACCACCGATCCCGCCGACGCCTGGATCGGGCTGATGTCGTCAGGCATCACCTACCGGGAGGTGCGCGAGGCTCTGGCGCGACTGGGGCTGGCCACCGACGCTCAGATCGAGGCGGCCGGAATCCGGATGCTGAAGATGGGCATGCCGATGCCGTTCAATGCCAGCACCGTTCGCGATTTCGCCCGCGGTCTTCGGGAGATCGTCGTGATCGAGGAGAAGCAGCCCAACATCGAATCGCTGCTGAAGGACGCGCTCTACGATCTGGCGGTCCGTCCCACGATCATGGGCAAGGTCGACGACGTCGGCGCGCCATTGTTCCCCGCCTGGGGTGCGCTCGATGCCGACACGATCGTGCCCTTGCTGCGCCGCCGCCTGGAGGCCACGATCGGCGACCTGCTGATCCCCGACCGCCCCAGTCGGGAACGGGTCCTGTTGCCGCTGGCAGTGGAGCGGTCGCCGTTCTTCTGCTCGGGGTGTCCGCACAATCGCAGCACCGAGGTCCCCGAGGGAGCTCTGGTGGGTGCCGGGATCGGGTGCCACACGATGACCCTGCTGATGGATCCCGAGCGCGTCGGCGACATCGCCGGAATCACCTGCATGGGCAACGAGGGAACCCAATGGATCGGCATGGCGGACTTCGTCGATCGCTCCCACATGTTCCAGAACCTGGGGGACGGAACCTTCTTCCATTCCGGACAACTCGCGGTCCAAGCCACGGTGGCGGCCGGGGTGAACATCACCTACAAGCTGCTCTACAACGGCACCGTGGCCATGACGGGTGGTCAGGACCCCGAGGGTCAGATGGCGGTCCCGAACGTGGTGCGATCACTCTTGGCCCAGGGCGTGTCCCGGGTGCTGGTGACGGCCGATGACGTCGATCGCTATGACGGCGTCGACCTCCCGGCCGGAGTCGATGTGTGGCCCCGCCAACGACTCATCGAGGCTCAGGAGCTGCTGGCCGCCGTCGGTGGCGTCACCGTCCTCATCCACGATCAGGCCTGTGCCGCCGAGGCTCGACGCGACCGAAAGCGCGGACGGATTCCGACACCAGCGGACCGCATCGTCATCAATCATCGCCTCTGCGAGGGATGCGGAGATTGCGGCCAGGTCAGCAACTGCCTGTCCGTCCAACCGATCGAAACCCCCTTCGGGCCCAAGACGCACATCGACCAGACGACCTGCAACCTCGACTACTCCTGTATCGAGGGTGATTGCCCGTCGTTCATGACCGTCACGCTGGAAGGTGCCGAGCCGGGACCCGTGTCTCGGGCCGTGGGCCGTCTGACGCGATCGAAGCGTGCCGGACCTGGTGGTTCTCCAGAGCGGCATGGCTCGGGTTCGGCGGTGCCGGAGGCACCTGGCGAGCTGCCAGACCCTCTTCTGGTCGTGCCCGTTGACGACTTCGCCATGCGGATCACGGGCATCGGCGGCACCGGCGTGGTGACCGTGGCCCAGGTGCTCGGTACCGCGGCGATGCTCGACGGCTTCGAGGTCCGAGGTCTGGACCAGATCGGCCTGTCCCAGAAGGCCGGGCCGGTCGTGAGCGACCTTCGCCTGTCCCGATTCGAACCGACGGCCACCAATCGTCTGGGCCGAGGCCAGGCGGATCTGTTGTTGGCCTTCGATCAACTGGTGGCGGCCTCACCCCGAGGCCTGTTGACGGCTGATGTCGATGCCACAGCCGTTGTCGGCTCCACCTCGACCACCCCGACCGGCGAGATGATCACGCACCTCGACGTCAAGATGCCGACGGCAGAGACGCTGGCGGACCGCATTCGAAGCGAGACACGTCAGGGCGTCCAACACTGGGCTGACGCCCACCTGATCACGGAGGAACTCTTCGGGTCGTCCACGACGGCCAACGTGTTCGTGGTCGGCATGGCCGTCCAGGCCGGTTGTCTACCGATCGCTCCCGAGCGCATCGAGGAGGCCATCACCCTCAATGGTGTCGCCGTGGCTGCCAACCTCGCCGCGTTCCGTTGGGGTCGCACCCAGATCGCCGACCCCGGGGTGGTGCTCGAGACCCGTCGGACCACATCGCCCGAGCAGGCTCGGCCCGAACTGCGTCTCGACCGGCGTCTGGCCGACCGTCTCGCCGCGCTGGATCTGTCGCCCGAAGCCGAGGCCGAGCTGGCACGGTTCGCCTCGGAGTTGACCGCGTGGCAGGACGAAGCAACTGCTGCTGGATGGCTCGACGTGGTGGAACGGGTGCGGCGGCGGGAGCGATCGGTGGCGATCGACAGCGATGCGTTGGTCCGTTCGGTGGCGGCCGGACTGTTCAAGCTGACGGCCTACAAGGACGAGTACGAGGTCGCTCGCCTGATGACCGACCCCGATGGCATCGCCGAGGCCGTCGAGTTGGCCGACGGGGGCCGAGGTCGGGTGTCGTGGAAGTTGCACCCTCCGATGCTGCGAGCGCTCGGCGTCGACTCGAAGATCACCCTCGGGCCCTGGGCCGAGCCCGGGATCCGGGCTCTGGCCAAGGGGAAACGGCTCCGTGGTTCGAGGTTGGACCCCTTTGGTCTTCCCGAGGTCCGTCGGGTGGAGCGCCAGTTGGCTCCGGAGTACGTCGTAGCCGTCGACCGCGTGCTTTCGGCACTCACCGAGGGGAACCTGCACCAGGCCGTGGCCCTGGCCCGGCTGCCCGACCGGGTGCGGGGCTACGAGGACATCAAGATGGCGAACGTGCGCCGCTATCGTCACGAATTGGCCGAGGCGCTCGTTCCCTTCGGTCTCTAGCAGGGTGCTGATTTTCTTCTGATTGGTGCTCGCGTTCTGCGTGAGGATCGA
>CALACD010000466.1 GCA_937890445.1 uncultured Acidimicrobiia bacterium
CGAATTCGCTGCGGATGGGCCGACCCACCTCGGCCGACAACGCGAACAGCGGGTGCGAAGCCGGGATCCCGGGGCTCGGGAGCACAACGGTCGAAGCCACGATCTCGGCCCGCAGACGATCCAGGTCGGGAGCTTCGATCAGCGAGCAGGCGAGTTCGGCGGCGACTGCTCGTCCGGCCTCGTTCGGCCGATCGTCGATGATCACCGGATGTGGACCGCGCCGGACGAGGGCCCGAGCGATGGCCTGGCCCGTGATACCGAACCCGATGACGAGGGGTGCGCCGAGGTCGAGGTCGGCCGAGGTCGAGGCGCTCATTTGACCAGCTCCACACTGTTGATCCAGTCGGCGTAGAACAGACCGAGCCCCAGCGCAGTGAGACCACCGGCGATCAACCAGAACCGGATGATGACCTTGGTCTCACGCCAACCCAACAACTCGAAATGATGGTGGATGGGCGCCATCCGGAACAACCGCTTCCCCCCGGTGGCCTTGAACCATCCGACCTGCAACATCACCGATACCGTCTCGGCCAGATAGATGCCGCCGATGATGGGCAGCAGGAGATGCGTGTTGGTCATCAGGGCCAGCGTGGCCAATCCGGTCCCGATGGCCAGCGATCCGGTGTCGCCCATGAAGATCTCGGCCGGCGCCGCGTTGAACCACAGGAACCCGGCAAGAGCCCCGATCATGGCGATGGCGACCACGGCCAGATCGAGCGCGTGAGGGACATCGTAGATGTCGCCGTTGACCACGTCGGTCTGGCGGAAGATCCAGAAGCCGATGGCGAGATAGGCAGCGAAACTGAAGATGCCCGACCCGGCGGCCAACCCGTCCAGTCCGTCGGTGAGGTTGACGGCATTGGACATGGCCAGAATGACGAAGACGGCCCATGCCGTCCAACCGATGGCTCCGAGATCGAACCCGGGCGAAGCCCATCGTGTGAACGACAGTTCGGTGTGAACATGCGCCCACTGGCGCGACAGCAGTGCGAAGAGCAGGGCCACGGCGAACAGACCGGCCATCTTGGTCCAACTGTTCAATCCGAGGTTGCGCTCCCGTCGAACCTTGAGCCAGTCGTCGACGAATCCGACCCCTGCGGCAGCACAGATGGCCGCCATCACCAGCAGACCACTTCGGGTGAACACGCCACCGGCGAGCAGGTCGCTGAGCACGTAGGCGGCCGAGGCGCCGGCAACGATGGCCAGTCCACCCATGGTGGGCGTTCCCGCCTTGGTCATGTGTCCCTGCGGACCGTCCTCGCGAATCGGCTGCCCGATCCGCTGACGGGTCAACACGTCGATCAACAACTTGGTCCCGAGCGCCGAGAGCATGAATCCGATACTGCCGGAGAGGAGAAGTCGGATCACGACCGCTGTCCCAGGGCCTCGATCGCGATCTCTCGGTCGTCGAAGGGCAAGGTTTGGTCACCGATCACCTGATCGACCTCATGCCCCTTGCCGGCGATGAGCACGATGTCTCCCGATTCGGCCTCCACGATCGCTCGCCGAATGGCCGATCGACGCGACACGTCGACGATGACGGCCGGATGGGAGCCCGCTCCTGGAATCCCGGCGACCACGTCAGCGATGATCCGCTCCGGATTCTCGCTGCGAGGGTTGTCCGACGTCACGTAGACACGGTCCGCTCCCTCGACGGCAATTCGACCCATTTCGGGCCGCTTCTGTTGATCTCGATCTCCGCCACATCCGAACACGAGCGACACCTTGCCATCTGCAGCAACCTGGCGGGCGGCAAGGAGGGCGGCGGCCAGGGCATCGGGGGTATGGGCGTAGTCCACGGCGATGCGGAACGACTGCCCGATGTCGACGAACTCGAACCGTCCGCGCGGTGGGGTCACGGCGCACAGGCCATCGGCGATGTCGACCGGATCCATGCCCACGGCCTCGGCCGCCAACGCGGCGGCCAGGGCATTCGACACGTTGTGGGCTCCGGCCAATTGGAGGGTCACGACGTGACCGCGCCACGTGAACCGACTGATCGGTCCGATGATCTCGAGATTCTCGGCATCAGCCAGCCCGTATCGCACCACGTCGATCGACGTCTCGTCAGCGAGACGAACCCCCGCGGGGTCGTCGGTGTTCACGATGGCCAGATCGGTCAGCTCGGG
>CALACD010000467.1 GCA_937890445.1 uncultured Acidimicrobiia bacterium
GCTCCAGAACTCACGACCGAGGCCAGATGGAAGATGGTGACGGGTTCAACGGCCAGAAAGGGCTCGAGCGAAGCAGATTCGGTGGCCAGATCGGCCACGATGCTGGTCACGTCGTCGTGGGGCGAGACGACGCGATCGACCACGGTGATCTCGGCGGTGGGTTCGGCTGTCCGCAGCTGCTCGATGAGGAGCGAGCCGAGAAAACCGGCACCGCCGGAGATGAGGTAACGCGAGACGCTCACCGGCGACCGACCACGTCAGATCTGTGAGGCCAGCTTGCGGTTCTTGACCTTCGACTTGATGTAGTCCCGGTTCATGTAGGCGATGAAATCGAGACTGATCTCTTTGGGGCAGGCGTCGGCGCACTCGCCGTGGTTGGTACACGACCCGAAGAACTGCTCCATCGTCTCGACCATGGCCTCGGTTCGCTTGAATCGTTCCGGCTGGCCCTGGGGCAGAGCGTTGAGATGCCACACCTTGGCCGCGGTGAAGAGCTGGCCGGCGGAATTCGGGCAGGCGGCAACGCAGGCCCCGCAACCGATGCAGGCCGCAGCATCCATGGCCGAATCGGCCACCTCTTTGGGAATCGGTGTGAGGTTGGCGTCGCCCGAGGTGCCGGTCGGTGCGGTGATGAAGCCGCCCGACGCGATGATCTTGTCCAGTGGAGAGCGGTCGACCACGAGATCGCGCACGACCGGAAAGGCGGCCGCCCGCCACGGTTCGATCACGATCGTGTCGCCGTCGCTGAACTTGCGCATGTGGAGTTGGCACGTCGCCGTGCCCTTCTCGTGGCCGTGGGCTCGCCCGTTGATCATCACACCGCAGGTTCCACAGATGCCCTCGCGGCAGTCGTGGGGGAACTCGATCGGGATCTTGCCCGCCTCGATGAGGCGTTCGTTGACGATGTCGAGCATCTCGAGGAACGAGGCGTCGTCGGAGATGCCGTGAGCGTCGTAGGTTTCGAAGCTGCCCGCCGCATTGGCACCGGGCTGGCGCCAGACCTGGAGAGTGAGATTGAGAATGTTGCTCACGGGTAGGATGCCTCTTCTACTTGTAGGAACGCTGGGTCAGCTTGACGTACTCGAACTCGAGCGCCTCGCGGTGTTCGACCTGAGGAGTGTCGGCGTCCTGCCATTCCCAGGCCGACACATGGGCGAACAGGTCGTCCTGGCGGAGCGCCTCGCCTTCTTCGGTCTGCGACTCCTCACGGAAGTGCCCGCCACACGACTCTTCACGGGTCAGGGCATCGCGTGCCATCAACTCGGCCAGTTCGAAGAAATCGGCGACACGTCCTGCCTTCTCGATCGAACTGTTGAGCGTGTCCTCGGTTCCCAGAACGCGGAGATCCTTCCAGAACTCGTCACGAAGGGCTCGGATCTCGGCGATGGCCTTCTCGAGACCGTTCTGGTTACGGGCCATACCGATGTATTCCCACACCAACTTGCCCAGCTCACGATGGAAGTACTCGGGAGACTTGGTGCCCTTGATGTCGATGAATCGCCTGATCTGATCCCGAACCTGCTGCTCAGCGATGGTGAAGACTTCGTCGTCGGTACTGACGGGGGCCACGTTCAAGAAGTCGGCAAGGTAGTTGCCGATGGTGGCGGGGAGGACGAAGTAACCGTCGGACAGCCCTTGCATGAGTGCCGAGGCTCCGAGTCGGTTGGCGCCGTGATCGGAGAAGTTGGCTTCGCCCGCGGCGTAGCAACCGGGGATGGTGGTCATCAGGTTGTAATCGACCCACAGTCCACCCATGGTGTAGTGCACGGCGGGATAGATGCGCATAGGCATCACGTAGGGATCCTCGCCCGTGATGCGCTCGTACATCTGGAAGAGGTTGCCGTACTTCTCCTCGACGACGTCGGCGCCCGAGCGTTTGATGACGTCAGCGAAGTCGAGATAGACACCGTTCTTGGCCGGTCCGACGCCATAGCCCTGATCAACGACGGTCTTGGCGTTTCGGGAGGCGACGTCTCGGGGGACCAGGTTGCCGAAGGCCGGGTACTTCTCTTCCAGGTAGTAGTAGCGCTCGGCCTCGGGGATGTTCTGCGGCTCTCGCTTGTCGTCTCGATCGCGAGGGACCCAGATGCGGCCGTCGTTTCGGAGCGACTCCGACATCAAGGTGAGCTTCGACTGGAAGTCGTCGGACACCGGGATGCAGGTCGGGTGAATCTGGGTGTAACACGGATTGGCGAAGTAGGCACCACGGCGGTGCGCCCGCCACGCTGCGGTCACGTTGGATGCCATGGCATTGGTGCTCAGATAGAACACGTTGCTGTAGCCACCGGTGGCCAGTACGACGGCGTGGCCGCTGTGGGAGCTGATCTCGCCCGTCGTCAGGTTGCGGCACACGATGCCGGCGGCCTTCCCGTCCTTGACGACGAGGTCGAGCATCTCCATGCGGGTGTGCAGCTTGACCTTGCCCAACCCGACCTGCTGCATCATCTGCTGGTAGGCGCCGATCAACAACTGCTGCCCGGTCTGGCCTCGGGCATAGAAGGTCCGGCTGACCTGGGCCCCACCGAAGGAGCGATTGTCGAGCAGGCCTCCGTACTCGCGGGCGAAGGGAACGCCCTGGGCGACCATTTGGTCGATGATGTCGACCGAGACCTGGGCCAGCCGGTAGACGTTGGCCTCCCGGCTGCGATAGTCGCCGCCCTTGACGGTGTCGTAGAACAGGCGGAAGACGCTGTCGCCGTCGTTGCGGTAGTTCTTGGCCGCATTGATGCCGCCCTGGGCCGCAATGGAGTGCGCACGTCGGGGCGTGTCGTGGAAGGTGAACGCCTCGACCTCGTAGCCCAGTTCGGCCATGGTGGCGGCTGCACTCGCGCCGGCCAGGCCGGTTCCGACGACGAGCACTTTGAATTTGCGCTTGTTGGCCGGGTTGACCAGTTTCATGCCGAATTTGTGGTTGTCCCACTTTTCGGCGATCGGTCCTTCTGGAATGCCAGAGTCGGGGAGCATCGTTCACGCTTTCTCGGCTGGCCGGAGGAGCGGCCTAGGGGTGTTGGAATTACAGGTCGACGGCGCCGGAGAGAATCGCGATCGGGAAGCTGAGATTCCCGACCAGGATCAGACCGGCAAGTCCGGCAGCAAAGCCTCGTCGCAGCGAGTTGTACCGGGGATTGTTGATCCCGAGGCTCTGGAACATGCTCCAGGCCCCGTGGAAAATGTGTACGGACAGGAGAATGTTGGCAACGATGTAGACCAAAGCCACGATCGGGCGGGAAAAAGAATTCACCATGTTCTCGTAGACATGACCCCGTTGCCACTCGTCGGGGGCGAAGAACGTCACGCCCCAGGTCAGATCCATCAGGTGGAAGACCAGGTAGAAGGCGACGATGATGCCGCTGATGCGCATGCTCCGGGAGGCGAAGTTGGCGGCGATGAAATCCCGTTTCGACTGATACCGGGTGTTCGACTGCAGGTTCATTCGACTCAGGCTGTAGGCGGAGTGAATGTGCAGAGCGAAGGCCGCCATCAGACCCAGGCGAAGGAACCACAGGAGATAGGTGCGGGGAAAGAGCGGAACGGCAAGATCACGGAGGAACTCGCCGTAGATGTTGATGTCGTAGTCGGTGACGTACTGGCCCTCGTGGTTCAGGTGTTCGACCTGGCCGATGTAGAGCTTGAGGTTCCCGATCATGTGGAACACGACGAAGCCCAGAAGTTGGATGCCACTGATGGCCATCACCCATTTCTTCCCGACTGCGGTCTGGTACAGGTTCAGTGGGAACGGCCACTCGCGACCCTTCGGCCGAAGGGGCGCATCTGAGGAATTCTTGGCGACGGTTGGCGCTGCCACCGGCAACCTCCAGGTCAAAAGGCGAACGGGCCGCAGCGTAGCGTCCTGTCGTCCCATCGAACCAACTAGGCGTGTATCGCCGGTGAAGGTGGTTCAGCTCCGCGGTTCGGCGGTGGTGCGAGTGGTGGCCTCGGCCCGAGGAATGACCACGGTCTGATATCGGTTGGTCGCCACCTGTTCATTGGCTACGAGATGGAGGTCGATGATCAGTTGGCCGTTGACCTCGGGCACGGTGAACGCGAGCGTGCCGACCAGCATGCAACTGTTGGCCTCGAGTTCGCCCGACCATTCTTGTTCGATCCGCCATGATCCGCATCGGGCCACTGCCTTCACCGTGACCTGACCGAGTGACGCGTGGAGGTCGCTGATGGCGTGGATGTCGATGTCGAGGGTTTCGCCCGGTGTCGTGATGGCCTCAGGGTTGTCGGCGACGATCACCACGGGGCGACAGGCATCGAGTACGGCATGGAACGCAGGCTTGGGAGTTCGGTCGATGTCGAGGATTCCGAACCCACCGTCGTGATCGGCGTCGGTGAGCGCCATCAGGCAGAAACCGCCCGACGGTCGGAACTTCAGGCGGCGAATGGTCTCGATGTGGAAGCGTAGTAGATCGGCCTGGTAGGCCTGACTGGCCGCGGCCCAGGCCTCGCCATCGCTGTAGGCCCGGCGTGGCAGGTACCGCTCGAAGGCACCTCGTTGCGCTGTGGGCCAGGTCGGTTCGTCGTCGTCCCAGTCCTCGACGGTGACGGACTGGCTGCCGAAACCACCGAGGAAGGCGCCGAGTCGAGGCCACTTGCGCAGCAGCACCGGGAGGTCCTCGACAACACCGTTGTGCCAGCCGAGCCACAGGTGAGCGTCCGATGAGGACAGATCGGTGATGAGGGGCAGCGAGCCGGATCGGGCGATCACCGATCTGCTCGGGTCGGCGCTCTTCAGCTCGCGCTTGAGCAGTGGGTCGAGCACCGAACGATTCCAGCTCGGCATCAGATGGCGGCTCAGCCGGCGGGCCGTGGGTGGCGCTTCGTCGTGGCGCTCGTTCGGTTCGGGCAGCGGCGGACCGTTTGGTTCGTCGTGAGCGCACCACACGGCAACCGAGGGATGATGGCCCAACAGATCGACGGCGGCCCGAGCCACCGATCGAGCCACCTTGCGGGTACTGGTGGCATAGCCGCCCACCAGCGGGAGATCCTGCCACAGCAGCACGCCCTGTCGGTCGGCAGCTTCGTACAGCTCTGGTCGGGCCACGTGGCCGTGCACCCGCACCAGGTCCAGTCCGGCCTCTCGGGCCGCTCGTAGGTCGTCGGCCATCACCCGGGGTTCGAGGGTGGCCAACTCTCCGCTCTGAGGTCCCAGGCTGATTCCCTTGACGAACAACCGCTCGCCGTTGACCCGCCAGATCATGTTGCTGACCGAGATCTTGCGCAGACCGGTCCGCCAATGGCGTCGGTCGCTGACCGCGTTGTTGCTGGTGCGGATGGCGATGGCTACCTCGTAGAGGGGTTGGGCGCCCAGTGCGGCCGGCCACCACAGCGACGGGTCCTCGATGTCCACGTTCCACTCGATGCGGTTCTCCCCATGGGCGACGGCGTGGTTTCCCACACCACCCGCTGCTGCGACGCCGTCGGGTCCGGTGACCGACGTGTCGATGCGGATGGTCCCGGCCTCGGCTGCATCGATCACGAGTCGGAGCTTCAGTTCGGCCCGTTTCTCGTT
>CALACD010000468.1 GCA_937890445.1 uncultured Acidimicrobiia bacterium
GATCGTTCGACGCACCATCCGGGCACCGTCGGGCCCGGTCAACACGATGGGGGCAATCGATGCCCGCATACCGGTTTCGGTCTGGTCGATCGCAATCGTCATCAGATCCTTCGCCAGTTCGGTGGTCGACGGATGGCTCGTCAGGTCATCGATCAACTGCCAACCATCGACGAGGAAGTTGGCCCCGCCGACGGCGCACTGGTGATCGACCAGGAGAAGGAAGTGATCGGGCAGCGCGTCCCCGTAGGCGAAACCGTCGGTGTGGGCATAGCCCCGCTTCGACCCGTCATCGGCTGCCCGCCGCTCGTTCTCCGGGCCCGGCCTCACGGGAGCGGCCGGTGGCAACGCAAGGATGTCGTCGCCGAAGACATCGATGGCCACCTGTCGGGCCGCGTCGGAACCGCTGCTTCTTCCCGTCAGGATGACCGCGCCGTGGTCGGTGAGAATCTGCCGAGCCTCGGCCGCATCCCCGGTGCGGGTGGGGAGGCCGGAGATCATCCGTTCAGGATCGAGGTCGCGCCGGCATAGGCGTCCTCGAGGATCGTCAGATCGACCAGCGTGTTGGCATCCGGCAGACCCTCGCGCCCGGCTGCGGCCAGGGCCCCGAACATGTCGCCGTTGAGCGCCTCGGGGTCGACCCAGAGCAAGCCCTTCTCCTCGGTGAGTGGACCCTTCATGAGCGGGATCTGCAATTCGTTCTGTCGGTTCTGCTGGCCGATGTCGAGGCCGAGATCGGCACCGTAGACGTTGACGGCCAATTCGGCGGCCACGGTGGGATCGGTCTCGTTGAGCTCCCAACCCTTGATGGTTCCCCGCAGGAACGCCACCAGCAGATCGTGATTCTCCTCGGCGAAGGAACGTTGACAGAAGTACATGTTTGCGTAAGCGGGCAAACCGAGGTCGGCCCAGGTCGTCACCACGAAGTCCTCACCTTCGACCAGGCCGAACTGTTGTTCCAGGGTGATGGGCTGGTTCACCACGAAACACGAGTAGGCGTCGCCCGCTCCCTCGATCAACGGATCGGGGGTGAACCCGGCCGGGATGAACTCGTACTCCTTCTCCAGTCCGGCGATGTCGAGCACGGCATCGATCGTGATGTCGACTCCTTCCTGACCGAGGAACTTGATACCGACCAGGTCAGCGGGAGTACGGACGGGTTTCGAGGCCAGCGACAACACGCCGCCCGGCGAGGTCTGGTACTGGGTTGCGAAGATGACGAAGTCGTTGCCCTCTAGTACGGCGTCCATGTACGCCCGGAGCGAGGAGCTCACCCCGATCTCGGCATCGCCGGCGGCCACGGCGACCGTCGACTGCGGAGCGTTGGGGCCTCCCTGGAGGTAGCTGACCTCCAGTCCTTCCTCCTCGTAGAAGCCGTTCTCGAGCGCCAGCCAACTGCCTCCGTACTCGACGTTGTTGATCCAGTTCATCGCAACCGACGCTGCTCCCAAGCTGACGACTTCCGCCGCACCCGTGGTCGTCGTGGTTCCTGCGTCGGCTTCGCTGGTGTCGGTTCCGCCCGCTGTGGTCGTGGTTGCGGTGTCCGAGGCGTCGCTTCCGCACGCAGCCAGGATGCCTCCGCCCAGAAGGACGGCTCCGGTGCCGTAGGCCCCCATCCGCAATACGGACCGACGGCCCGCCAGCCGAGGATCGGCGGCCAAGCGACTCGGCAGCTGAAGTTGACGTGAGGACTTGCGGTTCATGAATTCTCCCTGTTGCTTGAACGGTTGTTGAGTGGACTGCGGTGTTGTTGTCGGGGCCCCCTTCGGGGGCTCGGTTGTCGAGGGTCTGTGGGTTCGAGCGTTGTTCGGATCAGCGCCACCGCTCCCGGCCCCATTGCTCGAGCCGAGCCGCCAGGACGAACGCGCTGACCGAGAGGACGGTTGCCACCAGGGCCGCACCCCAGGATCGAGCCATGTCCATCTCGCTCCTGGTCCGCACGAACAGGTAACCCAGGCCCTGGGTTCCCATCAGGAACTCGGCGACCAGGGCAGCCAACACGCAGTTGGCAGCACTCAGTCGGATGGCGACCAAGAGGTTCGGAACCGCCGACGGGAGCGCCAGACGACGGAGGTACGTCAATCGGCTCGATCCGAGCACCGAGAACACATCGGCCGACCCGGCCGGCAGGTCCCGCAAACCCGACAGGGTGAACACGAACGAAGGGAAGAACGAGATGATGACGGTGATGGCGAGCACGGTCCGGATGTCGTAGCCGAGCAGTCGGGCGATGACCGGGATCATGGCCACGACCGGCACCGACCGAAAGACCATGGCAGGCGGGGTGACGATGCCGGACAGGAGTGGTGACAGCCAGGACAGGACGGCGACCGCGATGCCCAACGTGACCCCCACACAGAGTCCCACGAACGCAACCCAGGTCGTCGACCAGACATGAGGAAGGTAGGCCCCGGGTTCGGTCAGGACATCGGCGAAGACAGCCGTCGGGGACGGCACGACGATCGAGTTGAGATTCTGCGTGGACACATAGACCTGCCAAATGGCCAGGATCCCCAGCACACCCCAGTAGCGAGATGCGAACGTGCGAGCGCCTCCGAGCGCGGCCGTCACCGGAATCTCCCGACGACCCAGCGTTCGAGGACACTGAAGGCTCCGAAGGCAACGAGCGACAGCATCGCCCCGAGAAGAGCAGCCGACCACAGCAGGTCGATCTGATAGTTCTGCAGAGAACTCACGATGACGATCCCAATGCCCCGGGGGGCCCCGAACCACTCGCCGAGGATCGCGCCGATCACGGCCGCCGGCGCCGCCAGCTTGAGTCCATCGGCGATGAAGGGCAGGGCACCCGGAAGCTCCAGTCGCCGGAATCGCTCCCAGGAACCTGCGCCCAACACGGTGAGCACATCGTGGTGGAGCGGGTTCCCGACCCGAAGCCCTGCGCTGGTGGCAACGAAGACGTTGAAGACGACGGCCAACGTGGCGATCGCCGTCGGTGTCCCCTCTCGAGAGAGCGTGACGATGAGGAAGGGGCCCAGAGCGATCAGCGGCACGGCATGCATCACGGCGGCCAATCGATCGAGACCGGCTCGCAACGGCGGGAAGATCACTCCCAGAGCAGCCATGGCGAACCCGATGATCGATCCGAACACGAAACCACGCAGTGCCGAACCAATGGTTGCTTCCAGCGCCCGCTGGAAGAGCCCTCGCCGGGCAGGATCGACGATGGTCGCCAGCACATCGCTGAGGGCTGGAAACGTCCGCCCGAGAAGCTGATTCCGGCCGATCACTTCCCACGAGACGATGACGAGCAGCAGGCCGAATGCCCCCAGTCCCATCGTTCTGAGACGGTCGCGCATGCTCATGCCGGTTCCTCGTCCAACGCAATCGTGAGCTCGTCGACCAGCTCGTGGAACTCGGGGCTCCGGAGCAGCTCGGGGCTGCGCGGTCGTTCGAAACCCGGGGTGCGAATGGTTTGGATCCTCCCGGGCCGTCCGGTCATGACGACGACTCGATCGGCCAGGAAGACGGCTTCTTCGACGCTGTGTGTGACCAGCACGGTGGTGATCTGATCGGTGCTCCAGATGTCCTGGAGCTCGAGGTTCATGCGTCGACGGGTGACCGCATCAAGGGCCCCGAACGGCTCGTCGAGCAACAGGACCTCGGGCCGAAGGGCCAGTGCTCGGGCGATGGAGACCCGCTGCCGCATGCCGCCCGACAGCTGTTTCGGGCGAGCTTTCGCGAACTCGGCGATACCGACCAGTTCGAGCAGCGAACGGACCCGATCGTTGTCCACGGGCTGGCCGGCGACCTTGAACGGGAGGGCAACGTTGTCGGCCACCGTAGCCCACGGCAGCAGGGCGTGGTCCTGGAACGCGACACCGAGCCGATGGTCGGCGACCAGTTCCGATGGATGGCAACCCCGGATCCTGACGTCGCCACCGGTCGGCTCCTCCAGCCCGCACAGCAATCGGAGGACCGTCGACTTTCCACACCCGGACGGCCCGAGCAGCGCCACGAACTCGCCCGGAGCGATGTCGAGGCTGATGTCGTCGAGCGCCAGGACGGTGTCGTTGCGGCCGAGCGGAAACCGCTTCGTGACCCCCGACAAGCTCAGATTGGCCGGGCCGATCTCGGATGCGTCGACGTGCGGAAGAACGGGCGAGGTGCTGATCGAGATGTCATCGTGCTCGATCGAAGGGTCCGTCGACCCATCGGCGCTCTTGTCTGATTCGGAAGAGAGCTCGGCACCCGGCGACAGCATGCGAGCGGTTCAATCCGCATTTGTTTCCGCTCCGTGTCGGCAGCATTGACGAACGAAGAACGTTCGAACGGAAACCGGTCGAACACCACAGGCGACCGGGAGGCGATCCTCAGGTCAGAATTCGATGATGGAACGACCCAGGACCTTGCCGTCGTCGAGCATCTGACACGCCTCGTTGATCTCGTCGATGCCAACCCGGGAGGTGACCAGAGCATCCAGATCGAGATCGCCGTTCTTGAACCATTCGACGAACTTCGGAATGTCCTCGCCGGGAACGGCGGTCCCGCCGATGGTCCCGCGGATCTGCTTCTCGTTCATCAGCATCTCGATTGCCGGCAGCTCGAACGACTCCATCGGTACCCCGACGACCACCGTCGTACCGCCCCCGTGCACGGCGTTGCGACTGTTGCGGGTGGCGGCGAATGCCTGGGCGAACGACTGGGGCTTTGCCACCACGTCGAAGGCATAGTCGACCCCGGCGATGGGCATCCCGCGGAACCCGAAGGAGCCAGCGGGACCCGGAGTCAACTCGCGCACCGCAGCGACCGGATCGGTGGTGGCAGCGTTCACCACGTGGGTGGCCCCGAAGCGGGTGGCCAGGTCGAGCTTGGCCTCGTCGAGATCGACGGCGATGATGGGATCGGCGCCGGCCATTCGAGCGGCCGCCACTGCATTCAGACCGACACCGCCGACCCCCCAGATGGCGACGCTCTGGCCGGGCTGGACCTCGGCGGCCCGGAGCACAGCGCCGGCACCGGTGAGGACGGCGCAACCTACGGGTGCGGTCACGTCCATCGGTGTGTCGGGTGGAACGGCGATCACGTACTGGTCATCGCAGATGGTGTGGGTCGACCAGGTGAAGATGTTGGACGACTTGGCGACGCCGCCGTCGGCCAACGACACCCTGGCCATCTCCGGCATCCGATCGGTGGTCCGCAGATCACGAGGCTGGAAGGTGATGAGCACCTTGTCGCCCGGGGCCACGTTGGTGACCTGGTCACCGATCGCCAACACTTCGCCGGTTGCTTCGTGACCCAGCACGATGTCGCCGGGCCGAGGATTGTGGATGGTGTGGAGTTGGCTGTGGCAGATACCGCTGGCGATCTCCCTGACGACCACCTGATGGCCGGTGGGATCAGGGAGCTCGACCTCTTCGATCCGCATGGGACCGAACTCCTTGGGCAGAACGACAACTCGGGCAGCAGTGGGCATGGGTTCGGTCTCTCGTTTCGGAAATGGAGCACTGGTGCCGGACCCGGTCGGCCGCGACACCCGACATCATCAGATCGCCTGTTCGACCTGTTGCCGGAGGCGATACTTCTGGATCTTGCCGCTGGCCGTCATGGGAAATTCATCGACCACGAGCAGCGCCTCGGGCCAGAACTGGCGGGTCACCTTCTGCTCGTCCAAGAAGGCCGTGAGCTCGTCGAGGGTCGGCACGCTGTCTGTGGTCAGGATCACGGCACAACTGATCTCGCCGAGACGTTCGTGGGGTTTGCCGACCACCGCACAGTTGGCGACGGCCGGATGCCGCATCAGTACATCCTCGACCTCCTTGACCGGGATGTTCTCGCCGCCTCGGATGACGATGTCCTTGGTTCGCCCACTGATCGAGATGTAGCCCTCGGGGTCCATGATGGCCCGGTCGCCGGTGTCGAACCATCCGTCCCGCCAGCACGACTCGGTCAGTTGCCTCCCCTGGGCGTACCCGGCGAACACCTCCGACCCTCGGTACTGCAGGTCGCCTTCGACGCCTGAAGGCACGGGATCGCCGGCCTCGTCCACGATCCGTACTTCCTGGCCGTCGAAGGCGAAACCATCGGTCGCCAGCTTGTCGAAGGGATCGTCGCGACGACCCGAGGTGGCAAGCCCCATCTCGGTCATCCCCCAGCCCGGCATCACCGTGCACGGCAGCGTGTCCCGGGCTCGTTCCAGCACCGGCAGCGGAATGGTGGCTCCCGCGCACACGAACGCCTTGAACGAGGAAAGATCCCGATCGACGAGGCCCTCGACCGCCATCAGGTCGGCCAGGAACGGGGTCGCACCCATGGAGGCCTGGATGCGGTGGGTCTCGATCAGCTCGGCGAACTCCGCCGGGTTCCAGATCTCCTGGTACACGACACAACCACCGGCCGTTATCGGGGCCCGGATGCCATAGAGGTAACCGGTCTGATGAGCAAGCGTGGAAGCCATGTGGAACACCGCACAGTCAGGCGCAATGCGGGCCAGCCACAGGTCGGCGGCGACGTTCAACGTGTTCTGGGTGTGCATCACCCCCTTGGGCTGACCGGTCGTCCCCGAGGTGAAGATGATCTCGCACACGTCGTTGGTCGACCTCTGTGCCAGTGCGATCGCCTGATCGGACAACGTCGAGGCCGCTCCCCTGGCAACCAGGTCGGCCCAGGCGATCGTGTCGGGGATCGTCGACGTCACCGGGGCGTCGCGCGCATCG
>CALACD010000469.1 GCA_937890445.1 uncultured Acidimicrobiia bacterium
CGAGTCAGCAGTTCGCCATAGGTCTGCTCGGTGATGTCGCGACGGTAGATCCCTTCGTCAGGCGCGGGGCGCGAGGTCTCCAGATGACCTCGTCCGACGAGGTCTTTCCGCAGCTCATCGGAACCGAGCGTCACATAGCCCCGGGAATCGGACATCGCCCGTGCCAGGGTGCTCTTGCCGGTACCCGGTGTCCCACCGATCAGTACGAGGTGTCGCACTGTGCCTTGCAGATGCCGCAGACACAACTGGTGGTAGGTCCGAACGAGATCTTCCTGCGACGTGTCGCCCTGGGCATAGCGAATGGCTGCGACCTTGGCCCGAACGCTGGCCCGGTAGGCGATGAAGTGGTGGGCCAGCGATGCCGGATGATGTTCGTTTCCGTACTCGCAGTACGCATCGATGAACGCCTGGGCCGCCTCGGAGTCGATCAGACGGTCCAAGTCCATGGCCAGGAAGGCGACGTCCAGGAGAACGTCTCCGATACGAAGCCTCGGATCGAAGGCCAGGCAATCGAGGATCCGTGGCCCATCATCCATGCAGAAGATGTCTTCCGCGGTGAGGTCACCGTGACCATCGCGCACGAGACCATCGGCCAGACGCTGATCGAACAACACCTGGCCATGGTCGAGGTAGTCGTCGGCCAGTTGGCGAACCAGCACGCTCTCCACTTCGGGTACCAGGCTGCCCACGACGGGTTGGATGTCGGTGAAATTGTCATGCCAGTTCTTGCGCATCGCATCGCGACTGGCGATCTGGCCCGCGGTCAGGTCCGGCTGTTGCCTGCTGTGGAACGCCGCCATCGCCCGGGCAATCGAACGGACGCACTCCGAGGTGTCCCGTCCCCGAGCAATCAGATTGCTGAGCCGACGATCCGAGGGAAGGCGACGCATGACCAACATGCGATCCACCACGTCGCCGTCCTCGACGACATCCGCGGTACCGAGGTAGACGTCAGGGGCCAGACGTCGGTTGAGGGCCAACTCCTGATCGATGGCACGGAGGCGGGCGGCCGCTGTCGAGTGGTCGAGAAAGCTGGTCGCCAGTGGTTTGAGGATCTTGTAGGCGCGATCGTCGGAGAAGAAGACACGGGAAATGTGCGTCTCGGCCACCGTCGAGGTCGCTTCGCCATCGGCCATCAGCTTCACGCCACCTGAGCTTCGAGTCGACCGAGCGCGACCGGAGTGCGGTTGTCCATATGCTGAGCAGACACCACACGGCGATCCGGAGGAAGGGTCCTTCGTCCTGTTCGTCACTCCTGTTCTTCGCCGACCCCTCCGCCGCGTCACCGTCAGCGATCCATGAGCAGACGATGCATCCGTTCGAGGTCGGCCGGCCGGCACAGCTCCGAGCCCGGAGTGAGGACTGCAGCCGTGCCAGCGGCCACTCCCAGGGCCACCATCTCCATCGTGGACACTCCACGGTGAACGCCGATCGCCAATCCCGCCACCATCGAGTCGCCTGCCCCGACCGCGCTCTGCACGTCGACCGATGGGGCCCGCATCCGTGTCGTCGTCCCATCGGCAGACTTGGCCAGGACTCCGTCCTCGCCGAGAGACACGACCAGATGTTCGATGGAGCCCAACGCCATCAGCTCGTCCGATGCCGCAACGATGTCGATCTCGGTCTCGAGCTGGCGCCCCACCAGGCTCGCGAGCTCACGAACGTTCGGTTTGGCCAGATGACAGCCAGCTTCGATCGCCGCCCGCAAGGCCGGTCCCTGCGTGTCGACGATGACACTTACCGGTCGCAGGGAGCGAACGAGGTCGGCGATGATCCCCCCGTCGAGACCGGGCGGCATGCTGCCCGAGACGACAACGCAGCTGGCGGCAGCGGACACCGACACGACACGGTCGAAGCACTGCTCGATCTCGACCGGGGAGAGGGACGGCCCGGGCAGCACGAACCGGTAGTGATCGCCCGAAACCTGTTCCAACACCGCAAGACTCTGACGAGTCTCGTCGTCGATCTCGACCAGGACCGTCGGCAGCGCCTCGTCCCGAAGTAGGTCGGCCAACCGACTTCCCGTGGTTCCGCCGGCGGTCGCCACGGCCAACGTTGGAATTCCCATTCGGTGACACACCCGGGCCACGTTGATGCCACCACCGCCCGGTTCGATCGTGGGCGCGGTACAACGAAGCTTGTGGGTGGGCACGACCTGACCGACCGACGAGGAAACATCGAGGGCAGGATTGAGCGTCAAGGTGACGATGGACGCCCCCATCACCGGGTCTGCCCTCATCGCTGTCTCGGCACGCCGCACCGGGTCAGGGCGCTCAGCCTCGGCCATCAGCGACGACCGGCCTCCAACAACAGCCGTTGCTCTGCCGAGGCCAGGACGTGACGAGTCGTCACGACCGCGTCGGCCTCGACCGAGACCGAATCGATGCCGAGGCGCACCAACCGCTCGGCGAACTCGGGGTCGTTGCTCACCGCCAATCCGCACAGAGAAGAGGTGAGACCGAGGGCTCGACAGCTGCTGATGATCTGCTCGATGGCCCACATCACCGCATCATCGGTCTCATCGAACAAGTCGCTCAGGATTGCCGAGTCTCGATCGACTCCCAGCATGAGCTGGGTGAGATCGTTGCTCCCGATCGAGACGCCGTCGATACCGAGGCTCGCGTACTCGCCGAGACGAGGGATGATCGAGGGAACCTCCGCCATCACCCACCGCTTCATGCCGGTCTGTCGTCCGATCGGGCTGCGATCGATGGCCTCGAGGCAGGCTTCGAGTTCCCAACGGGTCCGCACGAACGGGATCATCAGATGGAGGTTCGGGTGGGCTTCTCGCGCTCGCGCCAAGGCCGAGAGCTCCAGGGCGAAGGTCTCGGGATCCTTCAGGTAGCGATAGCAGCCCCGATAGCCGATCATCGGGTTCTCTTCATGAGGCTCGTAGGCCTCACCCCCGACGAGTTGGCGGAACTCGTTGCTCCGGAAATCCATCGAACGGTAGATCACCGGTCGGGAGCCGAACGCGGCGGCAATGGTCGACAACGAAGCGCTCATGCGGGCGACGAATTCCTCCCCCTTTCCGTCGGCGATCAGCGCCCGTGGATGCCGTCCCCCGAGGGCATCGGTCACCATGAACTCACCGCGAAGCAGGCCCACCCCGTCAACGGCAAGCCCCGCAGCCTGGGCCGCCCGATCCGCCATCGCCAGATTGACGTAGAGCTTGGTCGCCAGCGGGACGAATGCCTCGGTGCCGCCCGGGGGAGACGATGCCGGGGCAGCGGGCACCAACGAGGTGCGGTTGCCGCGAAAGACCTGACCCGAGGACGGCTCGATGGTGACAACATCGCCATCACGCAGTTCAGCGGTCGCTGTCCGGGTCCCGACGACGGCCGGAACCCCCAGCTCTCGGCTGACGATGGCGGCATGGCACGTACTTCCCCCGGCATCGGTGATGAGCCCGGCGGCACGTCGCATGATGGGCACCCAGTCGGGTGACGTCATTCGCGCCACCAGGACTTCGCCGGAAAGGAAGGTCGAGCCCTCCTTCGTCGAAGTGAGGACGCGAACGACACCGCTACTGCCCTTGGAGCCCACGCCGAGACCGTGCAGTATCGCGGCTCCGAGGTCGGCCTCGGTCGCTGTCGCGCCGTCGGCCGCGCCGTCGCCCATGAGCCCGATGGTGGTGATCGGCCGGGACTGGACGATGTACAGCTCGCCGTCGGCGAAGGCCCACTCGATGTCCTGCGGGGCCTGGTAGTGGTCCTCGATCTGCCTCCCGACTCTCGCCACCGAGGTGATCTCAACGTCGTCGAGTACTCGAGCCCAGGCCTCCGGTCCGGTCACGTCCGCGAGTTCGTCGCCTGCCGGCCCACTGTTGATCCTGAGGGTCTTGTGCCCGATCCGGATCTGGCGGATCGCAAGTGAGTCGCGGTCGATCAGGTAGCTGTCGGGCTCGACTCGACCCGACACTACGACCTCGCCCAACCCGAAGGCTCCCTCGATCACCAACTGATCCCGAGATGCAGGATCGACGGTGAACATCACACCCGAGCGGTCCGAGGCGATCATGCGCTGCACCACGACGGCGATGACCGGCTCGTCCACGAGTCGTTGCTCGGCCCGGTAGGCGATCACTCGATCGCCGTACAACGACGTCCAACACTGCTTGACATGGTCCAGGAGTTCGTCGACTCCGGTCACATTCGTGAAGGTTTCGTTCATCCCGGCAAAGGAGGTTCCCGCCGTGTCCTCAGCAGTAGCCGACGAACGGACGGCAACGAACCCCTCACCCATCGCCCGATAGGCGTCCGAGGCAGCGCGGCGAACCTCGGAGGGTAGCGGCACCGCGTCGAGAATCGATCGGGCCTTGCTTCCAATGGCTTCGAGTTCGTCGGGACCTGCATCACCAGCTCGGCGCTCGAGCGCCATCAGTTCATCCCGGACACCGGCTTGATCGATCGCAGACAGGTAGGCAGCCGACGTCACCACGAAGCCAGGGGGGACCGGAAACCCAGCGCCGATCATCTCCCCCAGGTTGGCGCCCTTGCCGCCTGCGGTCCGTACGTCTCCTCGATCGATGTGGGTGAGATCGACGACCATTCGGGACGTGCGAAGTCGGTTTGCTCCGACATCATCGGTGCCGTCTTCGTCGGTGGGGTCGGTCGAAGCAGGTTCCGTCATGGCCTGAAGGTATGGATCGTCGAAGACTGCTCCCAGGGCCGTTGGTCCCGACGGCCCTGACCGCAATCGTGACCGTGTCGTGGTGCCGGGGTCCACCCGACGGGCTTCACCGCCCGCTAAGATCCTTGTCTTCACTACCGCGAGTGATGGTCGTCCCTCGACTCGCCACGTCGGATTTGAACACGTCGGGTTGGAAGAGGTGTCACCAGGTGCTGTTACGCGAGGCTTCTGTTGGCGTCACCTCGACGAAGGATGTCGGTCGGGACACTGCCATCGACGTTCTTCGAGGCCTCTGTTTGACCTCGATGACCGTTGGGCACATCGCCATCTCGCTCGGGGGTGGCTCGGCCGTGAACACGATGGTTCATCTGCCCCTGTTCATCGATGGGGCTCAGGGCTTCGTGTTCCTCTCCGGCGTCTCCGTCGCGCTTGCGGACACTGCTCGTCGGTCTCGTCGTCAGTCGACGTCAACCCGTAACGGCTGGCTCCTCGGTCGGGCCTTGTTCATCTATCTGCTTCACGTCATCCTGACCATCGGGGCCATTGCCGTCTTCCGAGTCGTCGGTTTTCCGTCCTTCGTTCCCGAGCGATCCTTGGATATGCGACTGCTCACGGACGTGATCTTGTTCCGGGAACTCGTCGGTCTGATGGACGTGCTCGCCCTCTACGTCGTCTTTCTCGTCCTCACCCCGCTGGCGCTGCTCTCTCGAGCCCGGGCTGCCCAGTGGGCCGTCGCCGTGACCTCGATGGCCGTCTATCTCGTGAGTCAATGGCGGCCCGAGCTCTCGAGCCTGCATGCGGGCGAGGACGAGAAGGTGGTCTGGATCGTGGGCGCGTGGCAGTTGCTCTATTTCGGGGGTCTCCTGTGCGGCCTGAACTGGTGGCGATTTCGGGCAGGCCTGCGATCGAGGGTCGGACGACGGTTCGCCCTCGGTGCCGGTGCCACCGTGCTGCTCGGCATCCTCACGTTGCGGGCGACATTCGCGTTGACCGAGGTACTGGTGGCGGGGACCCCGGAATGGCGAGCAAGACTCGAGGACGAGCTCCTGTTCGACAAGGCATTCCTGCCACCGGAACAGCTCCTGCTCGTCGTGCCCTTCGGCTTGTCGCTCTATGTCGGCCTGAGCTTGCTCGAGTCTCGCTTCTCGCACTTGTTCGACCCGTTCCGCCGGATGGGCGCCCGGAGCCTCCGGGTCTATCTGATGTCGTGTGTGGCCGTGATGATCACGGCAACGTCCGTCGGCCAGGTCGGGCAGATCGGAAAGGAGGTCGTCATTCTGCTGGCTACCGCAGCGGTCCTTCTGCTGGGTTTGCCCCGCACCCGAGGAAAGGGTCGGCCCTGGTCGATTTGACCAGACCTGGTCGATTTGACCAGACCTGGTCGATTTGACCAGACCTGATGACCAGTTCGTGCGGTGTCGTGTCGTGCGGTTCTACGAGACGGGTGCGTTGGCAAGTGCGACCCAGGCGCCATGCCCGCCGATGATGTCGGAAACGTCGCTGAACCCGTGGCGTCGAAGCAGACTGGCCCCGACCGACGAACGATAACCGCCGGCGCAGAAGACGACGGTTGGTCGAGCGGGATCGAGTTCTCCGTGCCGCTGCGCCAACTGCCCGACCGGGATGGACTGGGCGGCGTCGATGGTTCCGAGGGCGAACTCGCCGGGGTTGCGGATATCGACCAGCTGCAATCCGTCGACGTCGTCACGACGACTCCGGAACTCGGTCACGGTCATGCGAGAAGCGCGTCGCACGCGAGCGGGATTGGCTGCCATGATCGCCAGCGGGTTCTCCAGGTATCCGACCACTCGATCGAAGCCGATGCGTCCGAGGCGATTCTTGGCTTCCAGCTCGGATCCTTCGTCGACCACCAACACGATGTCAATGTCGTCGGGCACGATCGACCCTGCGAACTCGGCATACCGGCCGTTCAATCCCACGTTGACCGAGCCGTCGAGATGTCCGAGGGCGAACTCCTCTGGGGTTCGGCCGTCGATGATCATGGCCCCGAGGCCGACCAACTCGTCGACGCGGGCCAGATCGAGCGCAGTTGGCATCTCGGTCTCGTCCAGAAGCTCCCGGTCCTGACGGTTGAGGGCGGCATTGAACGCGAAATAGCCGGGTGCCGGAGGCTGGCCTTCGGTCACGAGACCGATGAACGTCGACTTGTCCGGTGCCAGGAGCGCATAGTTGTTGAGCCGCTGCTCGCCGATGGTGGACACGGTGTCGGTCGAGAGGTTCTTGCCACAAGCCGACCCGGCACCGTGCGCCGGGTACACCCGAGTCACGTCGGGCAGCGACAGGAGTTGGGTGTGCAGGCTGTCGTACAGTTGATCGGCCAGCTCGTCCCGACTCACTCCGACCGACGCCAGGAGGTCGGGCCGACCCACATCGCCGATGAAGAGGGTGTCGCCCGTCAAGACGCCATAGGGGGTGTCGTCGTCAGCATGTTCCCAGACCACGATGCTGATCGATTCGGGCGTGTGCCCGGGGGTGTGGCGGATCTCCAACTGCACCTCGCCCAACGAGATGCGTTCGCCGTCGGCCAGTTTACGCGACGGGAACTCGGTGCTGGCGACAGCCGAGTAGCCGATCTCGGCACCCGTCGCCGCCGCCATCTCGAGGTGACCCGACAGGAAGTCGGCGTGGAAGTGGGTCTCGAGCACGAGTTCGATGGTGAGCCCGGCCGCTTCGGCATCGCGCAGATACTCCTCCACATCGCGACGGGGGTCGACCACGACAGCCCGCCCCGTGGATTCGTCGCCGATCAGGTACGACGCCTGCGAGAGGCAATCGAGGTAGTACTGGGTGAAAATCATGTCTTCTTCCTTCACCTACCGGGAGCCGAGGTGTCGGCCAAACGTGGACCTTTATACGAATATACGTACATTTGTCTCGAAAGGCAACCGTTTCCTCGTCGTCTCAGGCCCTGCCCTTCAGCATCAGGTTCCAATACATGAAGGGGAGCCCGTACTTCTTGAGGTACCACATGTCCCGCCGGGGCTTCTGGGCGTCGATGAACGCGGGAAACGACGGCGCCGGCCGCAGCGAGTAGTCGAATTCGGCCAGCAGCATGGCATGCCGGGACGTGGTGAGAGGGCACGACGCATAACCGTCGTACTCGGCGGAGGGAGCCCTCCCCGAAAGCTGTTGCATGACGTTGAACGCCACAACCGGAGCCTGCTTGCGGATGGCGGCCCCGGTCTTGGAATTCGGTGTCGATCCAGCATCGCCCAGAGCGAAGACGTTGGGGTGACGAACGTGTTGGTGAGTGTGCTTGTCGACGTCGACGTAACGGGCTGCGGTGTCGTTGGCCAACGGACTGGACTTCACCCAATCCGGGGCGGATTGGTGCGGGACCACGTGCATCATGTCGTAGGACAATTCGAATCCCGGTCCGTCCTCGGCCATCGAGGTGAAACTTGCTGTCCGGGCATCCGGGTCGACGGACGAGAGTTCGGACGAGAAGTGGACCTGGATGCCGTAGTCGGCCACGACCTCGTCGAGGGCATCGGAGAACTCCTTCACGCCGAACATTCCCGGGGTCGGAAGAACGAGATGGACATCGATGCTGTCCAGCACTCCCTGGGAGCGCCAGTAGTCGGCAGCCAGATAGGCGATCTTCTGCGGCGCGCCGGCGCATTTGATGGGGCCGCTCGGCATGGTGAAGACGGCCACGCCGGAACGAGTTCCCTGGATGAACTCCCACGTCTTGGGGGCGAGTTCGTAGGTGTAGTTCGACGAAACACCACCGATGCCCAAGGTGTCGCTGACTCCCGGGATCTTGTTCCAATCGAGTTGGATCCCCGGACAGACCACGAGCACGTCGTAGCCAATCGTGGCTCCACCCACGGTGACCACCTGGTTGTCGTCGGGAGCGAATTCGATGACGGCATCCTTGACCCAGGTGACACCCTTGGGGATCACCGACGACTCGGCCCGCTGACTGGTCTCACGTTTGGCGCAACCGCCACCAACCAGGGTCCACAATGGCTGGTAGTAGTGCTTGTCCGACGGGTCGATGACGGCGACGTCGTCGACCTTGCCCTCGAGTCGAGCGGCGACCGAGATGCCGGCAGAGCCTCCGCCGACGATGACGACGTCGTGGTGTGCGGTCGTGGCCATGGAGAACCCCCTTGGTTCGGTGAGGTCGGTCTGTCGCAGATTCCGCACGAGATCGAGCGTGACCAACGACACCTCTAGATCTGCCTAATGTACGGTCTTTCGGATAATCGGTCAAGCACCCTGTCCGCTCGGCATCGGCGCAACGACCGCAACCACGCCCGCCTCGATCAGTCCGCCGTCGGCCGCAGTTCGCTACGAGTCCCGGCCGACCAGTCGGTCACGAACCGATACCGATCGCCCCGAATGATCGTGGTCCGCCACTCGATGGGACGCTGATCCCGGCAACCGAGACGCTCGAGGAAGAACGCAGCGTCCGACTTCTGCAGACCGAGCATGGCTCGATCCGCCGATGACGGAACGATGGGGGTCAAACGCTCCCAACCCTGATTGGGCACCGGTGCCCCGGCCTTGGCGAGTTCTGCGTAGAGCGCCGTGTGGGACCAATCGACATCCAGCAGCGTCGAGGCGAACTCGTGGGGCAACCAGGCCCGGTCGACAGCCAGTGGCACGCCGCCCGCAAGACGAAGCCGCTCCACCAGAACCAGTTGCGCCTCTTCGGGAATGCCCAGCTGAGCAGCCGCAAGACGATCGGTCGTCACCTCGAGGCGCAGGATCTCGCTCGTCTGCTCGACCCCGGCCGACTCGACGGACTGGAACAAGCTGTAGAGCGTTCCCAGCGATTGCTCGAACTCCGCTCGGTTCACCACCGTACCCCGGCCCCGCTCCCGCTTGAGCACTCCGGTCTTGTTCAGATGCCGGACAGCCTCGCGCACCGTGTGTCGGCTGACCTTGTAGGCCTCGGTCAGTTCGAGATCGGTCGGAAAACTCTCGGCAAACTCGTTGGCCTCGAGCCGAGTCCTCAGATCGGCTTCGAGTTGTGCCCACAACGGCATGGGACTGTTGCGATCCAGGGGCGTCAACGCCATGTACTCCTGCCGTTCTCCGCACGTTGCGTCGGGGCCCTTCGACCCTCGAAGCGCTCGATCGTAGCAGCACTGCGAACCGACGTTGTCGTTTCTCCGTTTGTCCGTACAATTGGACGATGGGTCATCTCTACCTCTTCGCCCTGGCCAACCGAGCGCCGAACCAACCAACGACCAACCCACACAACCCGTAGCAAGGACCGAACCAAGACCATGAAACGACTCCTCCTCACCTTGACGGCCACGACGGCCTTCGTGATCGCCGGCTGTGGCAGCGACACTCGATCAGCCACGGCCCCCACCGCTGCTGCAACATCCGACTCCCCACCGTCGGACACGAACGAGGGTTCGCAGACCGACACGGGAGTCCGCCTGGTCTCATCGACCGAAGCCGCCGCCATCGTGGCCTCGCCGCCCGACGATCTGGTCATCCTGGATGTCCGGACTCCCGAGGAATTCGCCGAAGGACATCTCGACCGTGCTCAGCTGATCGACTTCTACCAGGCCGACTTCGCCCAACAGCTCGCTGACCTCGACCCGTCCGTGCCCTACGTTCTCTACTGCCGGTCCGGCAACCGGAGCGGGCAAGCCGCCGACATGATGCGCGAACTCGGCTTCGTCGACGTCGTCGACGTCGACGGCGGCATTCTGGCCTGGAGCGACGCTGGCCTCCCGGTGGTGACACCGTGAGCTCACAACAGCCAGCGCCGACTCCGGCCCAGGCATGGGAGGGTCGCTATGCAGACATCGACGACTATCTCTATGGCACCGAGCCGAACGACTTCCTCGTGACCGCCAGCGCCGACCTCCCCATCGGCGATGCTCTCTGTCTGGCCGATGGCGAAGGCCGTAACGGCGTCTACCTGGCCCAACGGGGGCACCGCGTGACCTCGGTCGACCTCACGGTGTCGGGAATGGCCAAGGCCGATCGACTGGCCGAGCTCCGCGGCGTCGAGGTGACAACCGTCGTGGCAGACCTCTCCGACTACGACCTGGGGGAGAACCGATGGGACCTGATCGTGTCGATCTTCGCTCACACTCCACCCCCGATTCGCCGGCGCGTCCACGGATCGATCGCACGTGCACTTCGCCCCGGCGGCCGGTTCGTTCTCGAGGCCTACACGCCCGATCAAATCGGTCGAGGCACCGGCGGACCACCGGTTCCGGAACTGACCATGACATTGTCCGGGCTACGAACCGAACTCACCGGGCTCTCGTTCGAATCGGGACTCGAGACCCTGCGAGCGGTCGTCGAGGGCAGGGGACACACCGGCGAGGGTGCCGTCGTCCAAGTCGTGGCCACCAAGCCCTGACCACCGTTCGTCTCGCCACCGTCATCGGGCGGGACAGGACACCTCGATCGCATCGATCGGGCGGAACTCGTCGTCAGTCCGGCCGTCCTTCCACATCAGGACCGCGAACCGGGCATCGTCGTCCAGCACCGTGAGGCCGTGGTGCCAGACGCCTCGGGCGATGGTCACCCCTCGGCCAGGTCCGACCTCGAAGGCCTTCACCCCCGTGGCATTGCACGTCAGCGAGACGATGACGATCCAGCGCCGCACCTCGAGAGGAAGGAAGGTCTGGCTGGAGTGGGGATGACGCTCCAGCTCCCGAACGACGACCGGCTCTTCGACCCGCCGGGCATGTGTCGTCGACAACACCACCGGGCGGTTCGGATCGAACGACAGGCCCCCGGTCGGGGACCGGCCCCCGACCTCGTCGGGAGCAGTGATGAGCTGACCGAACGGCGCAAAGGCACTCGCCGTGATCGGAAGGGCCGTGACCATCACGATGGTGCCGGGTGTTCCCGAGCCCAGTGCTCGGCGATGGCCAGCCGGGGTGCAACCCACACATCGTCCAGCGCCAGCACGTGGTCGAGCACCCGTGCCAGTCCCGGGAACCGAGCAGCCTGGCCGACGATCCGACAATGCAGACCAATGGACATCATCACCGGGTTCTCGGCCCCCTCGGCTCGAAGTGCGTCGATGGCGTCGATCAGCGTCGCCGCCCACGATCGAGGAGACGCGTTGAACAACCCAGCATCGTTGGTGGTCAGCGAATAGGGAAGCACCAGGTGGGGAACCTCGCCAACCTTCGTCCAGTAGGGCAGGTCGTCGTTGTAGGCGTCGGAGTCGTAGAGCACGCCACCGTGTTCGACCAGGAGTCGACGGGTGTTCACCGACGGCCCGTAGCGGCAGTACCAACCGGAGGGAGCGAAACCCAGCGTCTGTTCGAAACTCCGCATCGCCATCGAGATCTGCTCTCGCTCCGATGCTTCGTCGAGTTGGCGGTGGTTGACCCACCGGTAGCCGTGGCTGCACACGTCGTAGCCCGCTTCGAGGATTGCGGCGACGACGGGCGGATTGCGTTCCAACGCCACTGCGCAAGCAAACGCAGTGAGGGGAAGTCGGCGAGATCGAAAAGCCCGGTGGATTCGCCAGAATCCCGAGCGACTTCCGTATTCGAACAACCCTTCGGCCGCCAGATCCCGCGTCGAACCCAGGTCGACGGACGAATCGGTCAATCGGTTCTCGGTGAAGCCATCACCATCGAGAACCGATGGCTCGGACCCCTCTTCGATGTTGAGCACGAAGTTGAGGGCCAACCGGGCGCCTCCGGGCCAGTTGGCAGACGGAGGCAGACCCCCGTAGCCGACGAAGTCGCGGTCCGGGCCCTGCGTTGCATCAGGCATGACTGGGCACCCGATCGATCGGGGCCGCCGGGTTCTCCGGCTGCCGGGTCGACGTCCTCACCGACGACTCATGAGCTACAGATCCCCCAATGGAGCCCAGGTGGCATGGGTACCGCTGCAGATCCGTTCCGGGAGACGGATGCGGGCAACCGGCTCGTCACCGGGCCGACCTGCGTCCAGGATGATGCACTCCGACCGGTCGTTGACGACGTCGGAACTGAAGGTGATCAGGTAGCCATCATCCTCTGCCGTCGACCCGTCACGGGGCGCCATCACGGTCTCGCTGACAACGACACCATCGCCGAACCGAACCTCTTCCTCGTTGCCGGTATCCAGATCGTGCTTGACCAGACCGTCGAACACGAACAGGCCTTCGGCCCCCAGCGCGTTGTAGGAGTAGCGGTGCCGGCGACCGGCGTGCCGACCGTTGATCATGGGGAACTCTGCGTTGCGGTCGCTCATCTCCTCTTCGGTCGTCTCACCCGTGACCAGGTTGAAGCGCCACCGATGGGCGCGTGCATCGAGGACGTTCAGGTCGAGCGTCTCGAATCCCTTCCACTCCGCCGGCAGCACCTGCTTGGCGCCCCGGCCGGTCGGGTTGTGCTGGAAGAACCCGTCGAGCACCACCTCGTCGCCATCCTCGTAGGCGTTGGTCCAGTGCAACACGAAGGTCGGGTCTGCTTCGAACCAGCGAATGTCCTCGGTCGTGCCGTGGCGCGGAATCAGCGCGAACCGGCTCGGCATGTCCCGATGGAAGCGGTTCGAATAGAACCCGTCGGCCAATGCAGCCGGGTCCCAGAACAGCGGGAGATCGTTCAGAATCGTCCAGTTCTCGGTGAAGGCCATGTCGTGCGGCAGTCGAGGGCCCGGCAGCGGAACGTCGACGTAGTCGGTCAACTCGCCGTCGCGGCTCACGACCCCATAGTGCATGTAGGGCGCCTGCTGGCTGTAGTTGAAGAACAGCAGTTCACCGGTGTGCTCGTCGAGCTTTGGATGGGCCGACACTCCCTCGGCCGGGAATCGACCGTTCCAGGTCGTCTTGCCGCGATCCTCGAGGGTCACCGGATCGACGGCATAGAGCTCGCCGCACTGATAGAAGCTGGCCAGTGCCTTCCCACCGTGCACGACCACATCGGTGCTGGCATTGTCCTTCATCATGGTTCTCACACCCCAGCCGTGATCGGCGATGGCGTTCGACGGATGCTCGGTGATGCCGGCCCACAGGCTACGTCGCGCCTCCTGTTCGGCCAGGAAACCATCCGTGCGCACGAAACGATTGGCGTACCGGGCCTCACCATTGGAGAACGAGATCGAGTGCAGCATCGCATCACCATCGAAGGGGTGGTAACGCTTGATCGGTTCGAACAGCGCGTTCTCGGTGTTGCGCAGATAGACCCCGCTCAGATCGTCGGGGATTCGCCCGACCACGTCCATGTCCCAGGCGTCGTATTCCCGCTGCTGAGGACGCCACGGCCCCGAGCGGTACGGGTGCTGATCATCGGGCGGCAGACCCGACTCGACGGTGTTCCTGAGTTCGACCCTCATGACAACGTTCTAGCCTCTCCGACTGCCGCCTGCCGACCTTGACTGCCAGAGCGACACGGAATGCCGCGTTCGCTCACGAAGAGGGGGCGAGCGACGGGTGTCGGGCCTGGAGGACGGGCCTGGAGGAAAGGTGTCAAGCCTGGGGAAGGGTCTGATCCTCGTTCATGGCGTCGAGCATGTTCTGGATGGCCTTGGTCCAACGAGGGTGGGTCAGGATCCAGAAGCGATCCGAGCCAATGGCTTCCAACACCATCCGTCCGACCTCATCGGGATCCATGCCCTTGTCGAGGATGGCCTGGATGTTGCTGGCCACCCGCCCCGTCGTGGCACCGTCCTCCTTGGGCTTGGTTTGACTCGGGCGGAACGCCACGGAGTGTCGGCTGATGTTCGTGTTGATGGGACCGGGGCACAACACCGATGCCGTGATCGGCGAATTCCGACCGCGGAGATCCCGCTCGAGCGTCGCCATCAGGGCGACGACACCGTGCTTGGCCACGTTGTAGGCGCCCATCATGTTGCCGGCGATGAGACCCGCCATGGACGACGTGGCATTGATGTGACCCTCGCCCTGTTCCTCGATCAGGGGAAGGAACACGTGCACGCCATAGATGGGCCCCCACAGATCGACATCGATGATCCACTTCCAGTCATCGAGCTTCAGCTTGTGGGTCGGTGTCGGAATGCCGATGCCGGCGTTGTTGCACAGGACATGGACGCCGCCGAAGGTGTCGACGGCCTGATCGGCCAGGGCCTCGATGTCGGACAATTGCGAGACGTCGCACCGACGGGTCACCACCTTGGCGCCGGCTCGGGTCAGTTCGTCGTCGACTGCGGCCAGTGCCAGGTCGTCCAGATCGCCGATGACGAGTTTCATCCCCGCCCCGGCAAACGCTCGGGCCATACCCAGACCGATGCCACTCGCTCCACCGGTGATGACGGCGACTCGTCCTTCGAAATGTTCCATGGGCGTCGTGTTAGCCGACCGGCAGAGCACACGTCGAGCGGAGGGGCTCCGGAAACTCCGAATCCCCTCCGCTCGACTCCCCCTACTCTCCCCGTCGGTTCCCCCTGACGGGAAGAATCAGGCGCAGCCCGTATCCGTCCAGGTGCAGTTGGGCGAGCTGCCGTTCAGGTCGACGATGCCGCCCTCTTGGATCCAGGTCTCGGCTTCGGCGTCGTACACACTGAAGTCCGACCCTTCGACGAAGTAGGAGTCCTCGTTGCCGTTCATCGCGAACGTCACCCCCTCGATCAGCTGTGGATGATTCACGTCCAGGCTGCGAATGGCCAACATCACATTGGTCCGGGTCAGACCGCCGGGAAGCTCGTTGGCCACCCGGAACGACTCGACGAACGGCCAGGCATAGAAGAAGCCGGTGAAGTACAAGCCGATGTTGATGTCCAGTTCGGCGTCGGTCAACAAGCCATTGGCGAACTGTACATAGGCATCATCGGCATACTGCGGGTCGGTGTTCACCTTCTGGCCACCACCGACGATGCGCCAACCATCGGCGGCTTCCCCGGCCGGGATCATGAACGAGTTCGGATCCTTGCAGGTCGAGGAGATGAACAACACGGCACCGGAGTCCTTCAGGCCGTTACGGCCCGCCTCTTCGACCATGAGCAGACACGGATTGCCGGCCATCATGCCGAGTGCGACGTCGGGCTGAGCAGCGGCGATGGTGGTCATCTCGTTCGTGACCGTCGGTGCCGCCGGATCGAACCGGACAGAGATGAACTCGCTGATGACGTCGGGGTTCTCCTCGGCGTACCGCTCCATGCCCTGCTCGTAGGCGAGGCCGAAGTCGTTGTCCATGACCAGGCCGGCCACCTTCACCGGCAACTGGTCCGCCATGTTCTCCTTGATCCAGGCACCCCACAGGATCGACTCGGTCAGGTAGCCCAGCTGCGAGCCCGTCGTCCACGGATGCACCACCGGGTCACCCCAGGCCGGATGACCGGTCGCCACCAGCATCTGCGGGACACATTGCTGGTTGAGGGTGTCGTACACCGCCAACGTGCTGGGCGATCCGAGCGTGTGGAAGGCGAACGGCTTCTCCGACTGCAACAACTCGTCGACCAACTCGATCGTGACCGTGGCCACGTACTGATCGTCCTTGCGGATCAGCTCCAGAGGTAGACCCCCGATGCCTCCGGTCTCGTTGACGTAGTCGAAGTAGGTCTCCCAGCCGATGCCCATGTTGCCGTAGGCGGCCAGGTTGCCCGACTGCGGGCCGGGATGCCCGACCTTGATCGTCTCGGCGATGCCCTCGGTGTCCACCCAGTCGCTCGGGCAGTTGTTCAGATCGATCTCGAAACCTCCGGGACCACGCAGGATGTTGTCGTCGCCGATGCCGTACTCTCCGGATTCCATGCCGGCGGTCAGCATGTCGATCTGTGTCTGGCGGGTCGCGGCCCACTCTGCTTCCAACTCCTCGATGTTCGTGGCCGTGGAACCTGCGGCGTCCGAACCGGCTTCGCTGCTCGCGGCCTCGGCCACGGCGTCCTCGGCTTCATCGGTGTCGATGCTCCCGGCATCGCTCCCGGCGTCTTCGGCCTCACCCTCGGCCGCGGTGTCACCGCCACCATCACTGCCGCTGTCGGAGCTCGCACTGTCGCTCCCACCGCCACAGGCTGCAGCCAGCATGCCCAAACTGGTCAAGAGCGCGATGACCCTCGACCAACGAAAATCGGTCCCCATATTCCGTTCCCCCTAAAGGTTTGCGTTTCGCTGCCACCCCCGTGGCAACGAGCACGAACCTAAACCGGATCTCGTGACCGAGGTCACTTACGTCAACGAACTGCAACAAACGACATGGTCACGGCATCCGACCCAGGAACTCGAGCACGGCAGTGGTGAAGGCATCGTTGTCGTCGCCGGCCACCATGTGGCCGGTATTGGCGACGTCGAGATACTCCGCCGTCGGAACGCGGTCCAGGAACAACTGCACCGACTCGGCCGTGACCAGATCGGACCTGCCTCCCCGGACCAAGAGCACGGGGCGCCCCGCTCGGCGCGCTCCGTCGAGCATGATCTCGCTGACTCGCTCCATGCTCTGGCGCATCACCTCGTGGTCACCGGTCACGAATCCCGGTTTGGACGAGATGTAGTCGGGGTCCCACCGCCACCGCCATCGCCCGTCAGGACCTTCTCGCAGCACCTTGGTCAGACCACCCAGATCCTTGGGGCGAGGTCGATTCGGGTTGTAGGCCGCCATGGCATCGGATGCTTCCTCGAGGGTGGCGAAACCGTCGGGGTTCCCGGCCATCCAGGTCACGATTCTGGTCGCGCCCTCCACCGCGAAATTCGGCGCGATGTCGACCAGCACGACGGCCCGGTACAGCGGCACCTCGCTGGCGTACTGGGCCGCGAGCGCCGCCATCCCACCCATCGACGCACCGATCACGACCGGCTCCTGATCGAACCGATCGAGCAGAGCCAGGACATCTGCACCCATGTGCTCGACATCATAGCGAGCCTCCTGCGACCAGTCGCTGTCACCGTGCCCGCGAGCGTCCACCGTCAGCACCGACCAGCCCTGCTCGGCCAACACCGCAGCGGTGGCCCGCCACGCGTGGCGGTTCTGGCCCGCGCCGTGCAGCATCAACACCGGCGGCCCGCCGGCTGGCCCCCACTCGTCGGCGATCAGGGTGAGGCCGTCGGTTCCGGGACACGAGATCGTCTGCACCGAACCGATGGTAGGTGTCGAACGACGTCAACCCGAATCTGACCGCACCAGGCGAACCACGTACGCTCTGGCCATCCACGAGGAGACCAGCATGACCGAGACCAAGCGAACCCATCGCTCCCACGTGAGCTACATCGACAAGTCACGCGAGTTCTACGCCGCCCACGGCTACGAACAGCCCTACCACTGGGCGGCCCACGACGACGCACCGTTCACGGCGCTGCCCAAGCCGCTGTTCGAGTGCAAGGTAGGTGTTGTCACCACGTCCTACTTCTTGCCCGACGACTTCGTCTACCGGGTTCCCTCCGATCTGCCTCGTCTGCCCTACGTCGCCTCCCGCCACGACACCGCCCGACTGGACAACCAGTACCTGTCCTGGGCGAAGGACGAGACCCACACCCGTGACCGGGAGAGCTATCTGCCCCTGGCCCGCCTCGACGAGTACGTGACCCAAGGCCGCATCGGCGCCGTGTCCGATCGCTTCTACGGCCTGCCGACCCAGTTCAGTCATCGCCAGACGCAACGGCGCGACACCCCGAGAGTCCTCGAATGGATGAAGGAGGACGAGGTCGATGTCGCCCTGCTGGTTCCGCTTTGACCCGTGTGTCACCAGTCCGTGAGCCTGGGAGCACGTCAGATCGAAGAAGCCGGCATCCCCACCGTGGTGATCGGCTCGGCCCGAGACATCGTCGAGGAGTGCGGGGTGCCGCGTTTCGTGTTCGTCGACTTCCCGCTCGGAAATCCGTGTGGCAAGCCCGACGAGGTCGCCATGCAACACTCGATCGTGGGCCTTGCCCTCGACTCCCTCGAGAAGGCGTTCGCACCCCGCACCACGGTGCAGGCACCGGTCCGATGGGACGACGTCGACCCCGACGGTTGGCGGGAACGATTCATGCACGTCGGCGATGACAATCGACAGCTCCTGGCTGATGCCGGAGCCGAGCGGAAGCGTCTCCAGGAGGAGATCCGCCAGCGGGACACCTCCACCGAACCAGACCGGGAAGGCTGAGCATGGCATCACGAGGCGAGCGACTCGAAGGAACACCCGAACCAGACCTGATGATCGAGGCCGCCGGGGGTGTGCGCGTCGCGGCCGATGTCTTCGGCCATGGCGGCCCGCTCGTCTTGCTCCAACATGGAGGCGGCCAGACCCGTCACGCCTGGAAGGGAGCCGGACAACAGCTGGCGAGCGCCGGCTACCGAGCCGTCAGCATCGACGCCCGGGGTCACGGCGACAGTGACTGGGCACCCGACGGCGACTACACGACCGAGGCCTTGGTTGCCGATCTGGTCGCCGTGGTCGACCATTTCGGTGAGATCCCGGTGTTGGTCGGGGCATCGATGGGCGGGGGCACCTCGCTGACCGCGGTCGGCGAGGGTGAGGTCGAGGCCGCTGCCCTGGTGCTGGTCGACACCGCGCCCCGGATCGAGGCCGGCGGTGTCCGCAAGATCCGGGACTTCATGAGCCAGGCTCCCGATGGGTTCGCAACCCTCGAAGAAGTGGCGGATGCCATCGCCAACTACCAGCCACATCGCGACCGACCCCGCAAGCTCGACGGACTGGCCAAGAACGTGCGCCTCTGGCCCGATGGCCGATATCGGTGGCATTGGGACCCTGCGTTCATGCAGCGCCCGAAGGCAGCACTGGCCGATCGGATCCCACGCCAGGAGGCAGCGGCCGCCAACCTGACGCTGCCGACGCTGCTGGTTCGCGGCGGTCTCAGCGATGTCCTGTCCGAGGAAGGGGCACGATCCTTCCTGGATCAGGTGCCGCACGCGGTCTACGCCAATGTCAGTGACGCGGCCCACATGGTGGCCGGGGATCGCAACGACATCTTCATCAACTCGGTCCTCGAGTTTCTCCAGGCGAATCACCCTGGCAAAGGGGCCTGACGACCCGGTACCTTCGGTTTCGAGCGACGACTGCGGGGTCGTCCGGAGACGAGAAGAAGATGATGTCCAGGCGGACCAAGACTGCGTTTTTGCTCGTTGTCGCCCTCTTGACGGCTCTCAACTCGACGAGCCCGGCCAGTGCGGAACTGTCGTCGACCCCCACCACCTCGTGGGGGGTCAGTGGACTGCTGACCGGCACCCAGACCGATGGCATCAAGGCCAACGTGTTCGCCATGGAGATCATCGGCAACACGCTGTACGTCGGGGGTCGATTCACCACGGTCACCAACGGCAACACGTCCCAGAGCAGACCGGCCATCGCTGCCTTCAACGCCACCACCGGCAGCTGGATCAGCAGCTTCGCGCCAACACTCGACGGCGCCGTCTATGCCCTCCAGGCCTCGCCCGACGGCACCCGACTGTTCGTCGGTGGCGACTTCACCACGACCAACGGCACCCCGACCGGACCGCTTGTCGCCTTGAATCCCACGACCGGGGCCATCTCCAGCGGCTGGACGGGCGCCGTCGGCGGCTATCAGGTCGTTCGTGACTTCGATGTCGACGGCACCTACCTCTATGCCGGTGGCGGATTCACATCGATGAGCAGCGCGGCCGGGGGAACGAGTGCGTTCCGCACCGCTCGATTCACCCTCGCCAACGGAACCCACGACGCCACATGGAAGCCCAACATCGCGGGCGGAACCGTCTGGGGAATCGACGTCTCGGCGGCATCCGGTCGGGTCTACTTCGCCGGCAACTTCGACACCATCAACGGTGAGGCTCGACCGGGTGGCTTCGGCGCGGTCAGTGCCACCACCGCCACCAACGTCGCCGGCACCCTGTCGGTCAATACGACCAACGTGAGCCAACAGTTCGCCTACGACGTTCTCGAAGTGGGCAACAAGGTCTTCGTCGCCGGCAGCCAGCATCACCTGCAGGTGTTGAACCAGAGCAACCTGTCACTCGAGGTGTTCCATCGTTCGAGCCCTCGCGGTGATTTCCAGACCGTGGCTCAGATCGGCAGTCGGGTGTATGCCGGTTCGCATTCCTATCAGGGCACCACCCTGGCCAGTGCCAGCGGTGTGCTCTGGGTCGGCCCGCCACCGGCCGGTCAATCCGACGCCCCGATCTTTGCCTCCAACCCGAGTTCCTGGGTCAGTGCCTTCAACGCATCGACCGGACTCCACGACACCGCCTTCTACGCCAACCTGGCCACGGCCGGGGCCGGCATCTGGGCCGTCGAGGCCACCAGCAATGGTTGCGTCTGGTTCGGAGGCGCCATCACCGCTGCGGCCGGGGTCCCCCAGTTCGGGATCACCCGACTGTGCGATGGCCTGCCACCCGACACCGAGCGCCCGTCCGTGCCCAGCCGACCCCAGGTCGCCGCCCTGCGATCCGGCGAGGTCGACCTGACCTGGACGGCCTCCACCGACAACGTCGGCGTCGTCGGCTACCGGCTCTACAACCAGTCGAACGACACACTCGTCACCGACGTCAGCGGCACAGCAACCACCCTCAGCCTCCCCACCGGCCCCTACGAGATGTACCTCCGAGCCTACGACGCAGCCGGCAACGTCTCGTGGCGAACCGGACCCACCTCCTTCACCATCGGGGTGGTCGACACCGAGCGGCCGAGCTTTCCCAGCCGACCCCAGGTCGCCGCCCTGCGATCCGGCGAGGTCGACCTGACCTGGACGGCCTCCACCGACAACGTCGGCGTCGTCGGCTACCGGCTCTACAACCAGTCGAACGACACACTCGTCACCGACGTCAGCGGCACAGCAACCACCCTCAGCCTCCCCACCGGCCCCTACGAGATGTACCTCCGAGCCTACGACGCAGCCGGCAACGTCTCGTGGCGAACCGGACCCACCTCCTTCACCATCTCCGACAATGTCGACACCGAAGCTCCCACCACACCGACCGGGCTCAACGGATCGGTGTCGGGCTCGACCATCACCATGTGGTGGGGTGAGTCGACCGACAACATCGGGGTGGCCGGCTATCGCCTCTTCAACGCCAGCAACGACCTGCCCATCGCCGCTGGTACGGGCCGGTACACCCAACTCATGGGACTTGCTCCCGGCCCCTATAGTTACTACGTCAAGGCCTTCGATGCCGCTGGCAACGAATCGTTCCGCACCGACATCCTCACCCTCACCGTGAACCAGCAGAACTGATCGGCGCTCATCGGCGCAACGATGCCTGCGTTGTCCCGTCGGGCGGTCATGACGAGGGCCGAAGCAGGTGCACGGCGTTGCGGATGTCGAGGATCGAGCTCGGCAACTCGACTGCATCCAGCGGGAGGCCCGGATCATCGCCCGGCGTGAAGAAGTGCACCAGACGTGAACTCCCGTCTTCGTGATCGGACCAGAGGGCCAGCGTGTCGTCGGGCCCCCACACGAAGTCGCCGTTTCCCACGGCGGTCAGCTCGGCAACGACCGCACCGGTGGACAGATCGTGGATGGTGACAACGCCGCCTCCCACTTCGGCCAGATAGGTGTCGGACGGCGAGATCCTCAGCCGTTCGGGAACCCGCTCGCTGTCGATTCCGAGCTCGGCCAGACGGCCGTCGTCGGTCAACGACCGGGCCTCGACCCGGCAGACACCTTCGTCGCAGGTGAGCGACACGTAGCGTGTCCTTCCGATGTCGATGACACGCCCGGTCAACGCGTCCCCGAACCGTCGGGTCTCGGGGTCGAAACGGCGATCGATCTCGTCGAGCGAACGAACGATCAACCCGTCTGCGACCACGGCCTCCACCGTGAGCCCAGCGGCCAGTTCGAGGGGCTCGTCGATCTGCTGCCCATTCTCGTCAACGGTGATGAGGCGATTGGTGGCGAGGGTGTGCACGACGTAGCCGTCACCGTCGGCGGCCGGGAACACGACGGGGAGCTCCATCTCGATGACGGGCATGGTGCGAACGACTCCGTCGGCCCTCACGAGGATGGTCTCGTTCAGATAGGCGCGGAATCCGGCGACACTTCGGTCCGAGGCCCGACGAGCGATGAAGTGCTGTCCTGTCGTGGGGTCGAGTTCTCGGACGGCGCCATCGAACAGATCCACGGCCACGATCTGCCCCCGCTCGTTCTGGCCGACGAGGGTGAGTGGTCGCTGACTGGCCGGCGAGATGTCCACCGACTCGGGAACGGCCAGCGGAGGCGGTAGGCGAATGATCCGCTGATCGACCGAGGAAGACGATGTGTCTTCGGTCGTGTCCGTCGGGAGGCCGGGTTCGGCCGGCCACACCAGTGGGATCGGAGACTCCGGGTCCTCCTCCACGGGGACCACCGCGTGCGACGTCCTAAGGGAGGCAACGGCGAATCCCACCACCAGGACCGCAGCGACGGCGGTCCCGACCCGGCGGGTGGCCTCGCTGGGGCCGCGCCGGAGCTCGATCTCACTGGTCGCCGTCTCGTCGATCAACTCCACCATGGTCGGCCCAGTCTGGTGGATGAGCCCTCAGGACGACAGACCGCACGCTTGCGCGTAACGAAGCAGGGTCGACTCGCAGCTCGACGCCGGAATCGGTGCCGCCAGCACCAGTTCGCCGACGCCCAGGTCCCGCGCTTGTTCGAACTTTGCCGATACCTCGTCGGGTGTTTCTGCTGCCAGTGGCAAACCGATCTTGAAGCTGAAGTCGTCGTCGTCGGGCGAACGACCATGATCGGCCATGATCTGTTGAAACGTCTCGACGTGCTCGGCCAGATCGACTTGGGCCCACCAGCCATACCAGCCGTCCCCGACCCGAGCAGCCCGTCGCATGGCCGGCTTCGAGTCGCCGCCGATGATGATCGGGGGTCCGCCCGGCCGCAGCGGCTTCGGATTGAGCACGGCGTTCTCGAACTGGACGAACTCGCCCCGATAGGTCGCCCGATCCTCGGTCCACGCCAACCGGATGGCCTCGATGTACTCGTCCATACGTTTCCCACGTTGTTCGAAAGGCACACCGAGCGCTCCGTATTCCTCCCACGACCAACCCGATCCGACGCCGAGCTCGAAACGCCCGTCGCTGAAGTGGTCGAGGGTCAGCACCTCCTTCGCCGTCAGAAGGGCCGGGCGTTGGGGCAGGATCAACACCCCGGTGACGAATCGCAGCCTCGTCGTCACGGTTGCCGCCACCTGACAGACGAACAACGGATCGTAGATCCCGGTGTCCGGTCCCCAGTTGGCCGAGCCATCTTCGCTGTAGGGGTACGACGACTCGTACTGGCCGAAGAACACCACGTGTTCAGGGACCGAGAGGGCTCGGAAGCCGAGCTCTTCGGCCGCCTGGGCAAAGGCCCGCACGAACCCGACATCCCGCTTTGGTGAGTTCCCGAACATTCCGGCGATGCTGATATCCATGGAGACCGGTCTAGCTCCCTACCGCCGTGGGTTGAAACTTGGCGTTGTCGTTCGGTGCCGGGATCGTGGGCTCGGGCTGTTGCCCGGTCCGGTTCGTCACCACGCGATCTCGTCCCTCGTCGGTGGATCGGCACCGGCCCGGGAGACGGTCACCCCGGCCGCGGCCACGGCTCGCCTGGCCGCCAATGCCCACGATGCTTCGTCCACTGCGCCGAGCGGAAGCGAACCGTTGCCATCACCCAACTCCCACAGCGTCGCCAACACCGCTCCGACGATGGTGTCGCCGGCCCCGACCGTGTCGATGACGGTCACCTCGGGCGATGGCACCCGTTGTTCGCCTCGGGACGTGATGACCGACAGACCATCGGCCCCTCGGGTGATCAGCACGGCAACGACCGAACCGGCGACGAGTTCTTCGGCTATCGAGTCCGGGGAACGTCCCGGCCAGATCCATGCCAGATCCTCGTCCGACCCCTTGTAGATGCTGGTGTGGGTGAGCCAACGGTCATGGAAGTGTTCCCACTGGGCTCGATCCTCGATGATCTGGGGTCGGATGTTGGGATCGAGCGAGACGATGCCGCAATGGGATTCGACCAGACGAGCCAGCGTCTCGGCCGTGTCCCCCCGGAACAGGCCGAGGGTACCGCCATGGAGAACATGGGGACCCGGCCCGAGAAGTGACAGATCGACCTGGCGGACCTGAGTGTCTGCAGTACTCGTACCTTCGAAACGGAAGACCAGATGTGGGACGTGATCCACGATTGCCCGGGCCGTGGGGGCTGCGAAACGCTGGGCGGCCCGGAGATCGACGCCGTTGTCGACCAGGTGCTGCCAGATCATGTGCCCGTATTCGTCGTTCGACACGCCGCCGACGAAGGCCGAGGGCACGCCGAGACGGGCCGCGGCAACGGCAACGTTCATCGGGCCACCACCGGGAACGGCTTCGGGCACGAGGTCGACGAGAGCTTCTCCGCAGCTGACGATCATTGGCGATCAGGATACGGGCGATCAGCAGACGGGAGCCGACCCCGAGACGCAGAAAGGGTCCGAACGCCGGAGGGAGTGGCGTTCGGACCCATTGCGGCGGTTGCGAACTCTCGTTCGACGGCCGGTGTGACTGGGTCGCCCGACCAAGTCACGGATACTGAGACGCCGCGAGTTGCGAGAAGGTCGCGAGAATCTTCGGATATTTTCTCGACTCGTCGCGCAACCCCTGACGGAACGCTCAGGAAGCACGAAGTGCCGCGGTGGCGGCGTCGTCGATCGAGTTGCCCACGATCACCACCCCGTAGACGTCGGCCGCTGCGGTGACGCTGACGATCCCGTCCCGGACATCTCGCAAGACCCGTTCCGGTTCCCGCTGGCGGGGGTCTCCCCATCCGCCGCCGCCCGGCGTGTGGGCGATCATCCGGGCCGGTCCCTGCCGACGCACCCCGTACTTGGGCGGTACGAAGCGAGGACCATCGGCCTCGACATCGACGGGTTCGATCCATTCCTCCCCCACGATGCCGTCGCCTCCGCCCATCACGCCGTAGCCCGACGGGGTGTCGAGTCCCTCGGCCCGGAACGACCACGCAGCCGGCCGAAGGACATCAGCCTCGTACACCACACCGCTACCGCCACGACGAGCACCTGGACCCGCAGCATCGGTCCGGAACTCCCAGCGCTGGTAGCGCACCGGATAGTTCTGTTCGTGGAACTCCAGATTGGCGATGTCGAGGCCTCCGAGCGAAATGAGATGCCCCATCTGGTTGAAACCATCCCGCTCCGCGGTCGCGCCCGGCGTACCCATTGCATGCCAGTGGTACATCACCCAGGTTCGGCCGTCGTCGCCGGTGCCCGTCACATGACCGTGCATGGTCTTGGACCAACCGGCAAGCGCCCGGGACGGATCGGCCGCAGCCAGCGCCTTCCACGTGGCATGGACGATCTCATGGGCCACGAAGACGGTGTTCATCGTCATCGGCGCCGGGGGCAAGGCGTTCACGATCGTGCCCTCGGGGGCAATGATGCGACACCCCCGGTACGTACCTTCGTTGCGGGGAATGGCAGGATCGAAGAACGCTGACAGCGCCAGATAGGCGGCCGAGTAGGTGTTGGCCAACGATGAGTTCTTGAAGCCCTTCATCTGCGGATCGGACTCGCTGAAGTCAAGGATCATCTCGTCACCGGCGACCGTCAATCGCACCCGGATCCAGGTATCGATCTTCTCGAAGCAATCGTTGTCGGAGAGGTCGGCCCCCTCGTACACCCCGTCGGGCAACGCCGCCACCGCCTCTCGCATGCGCCGATCGGCGTGGTCGAGGATGCCTCCGAGGTGGGCGAAGTACGAGTCGAGCCCCAGCTCGGTCGCCAAGGCCGACACTCGCTGGCCACCGATCTCGGTCGAACCGACCATGGCCAGCAGGTCACCGTCGAGCAGCTCCGGGGTGCGAGAGTTGATGAGCAGCATTTGCCAGACGTCGTCGCGGACCTGACCTCGGTCATACAACTTCATCACCGGCAACCGGATGCCCTCCTGCCAGATCTCGGTCGCTTCGGGGTTGTAGGTACCGGCCAGTCCCCCGCCGATATCGGACTGGTGGGCCCGATTGCAACAGAACCCGGCCAGTCGCCATCCGTTGTTCGGGTCGGCGGGATCGACCTCGACCCCATCGGTCGGTGGAAGAAAGATCGGCCGGCTGATGACCCAGTCGGGCAGGTGATTTCCACCGGCCACGTAGGGGTCGGACAGGATGAAGACATCCTCGGGATGGATCCGGCCAGCCCATCGGGCGACGATGGCGCGAGCCGCGAACCCACCACCGCTGGTGTGGATCGGGATCCCGTCGGCGTTGGCAATCAGCGTGCCGGCCGGGTCAGTGATGAAACACGAGAAGTCATGACTCTGACTGAAGATGGTCGAGCGGGCCGTACGTGTCATGACCCAACCCATGTGCCGGCTGATCTGATCCAGGCGGTGTTGCATCAGCGACAGCACGACCGGATCCAGCTCGCTGGTCTCGCTGGTCTCGTGCTCGGTGACGAGCGACGTGACGGGCATCGAGTCGCGGGCCCCGGTGTCGAGCACGAAATTGCCGGACGTGTCGACCGAGAGCAGGGTTCCCGGTCCGACCAGAACCGTGGTGGTCAGCTCCTCGACCAGCATCGGACCTTCGATCCGCATCCCTGTCTGCAGGCTCGCACCGCCGAACACCGGGGTGTCGAGCCAGCCGTGGGCTCCGTGCCACACCTTGCGACTCTCGATCGGGCGGGGAACCTCGGCCGACAACGCATGGTCGACCTCGGCCAACTCGCCCGGTGAAGCCAGGGCGACGACCCGGGCCGACGAGATCAGGATCGTGCCCTGCTCCTGCACGTGTCCGTACATCCGCTGGTACTCGAGTTCGAAGGCGGCGCGAATGGCCGCCGGGTCGAAGTCACCTGCGCTTCCGGGTACCTCGATCTTGATGGACCACAGCTGCCCGGGATGGTGGAGATCGAGCTCGGTACGCAGGACCAGCTCGTCGGAACCGAATCCCTCGGCTTCCATGGCCGCGATGGCCTGACGTTCGAGATCGGCCAACGCGGCCTGCACGTCGGCTCCCGCCACTTCGTCGAGCGAACCCTTGAGGAACCGTTGGAAGTCCTGCCGGACGTCGGCATGGAGCATCCCGACTGCGCACAGCGCTCCAGCGTCTCGGGGGATGTAGACATTGGGACATCCCAGTCCCCGGGCAACGGTCTCGCCGTGCATTGGACCGGCGCCGCCCGCCGCCACCAAGGTGAATCGGTCCGGCGCGTGACCTCGCTCGATCGAAATGTACTCGACGGCGCCCAGGAGATTCTGTTCCAGGAGCGTGATGATGCCGGCCGCTGCATCCTCGATGGAGAGGCCGAGAGGCTCGGCGACACGAGATCGGATCGCTTCTCTCGCTGCCTCCAGATCCAGGTCGATGGAGCCACCGGCGTACGGGCCGGGCCGGAGTCGTCCGAGAACCAGTTGGGCATCGGTCACGGTGGGTTCGGTTCCACCCAGGCCGTAACAGGCCGGGCCCGGATCGGCCCCCGCCCCCTGTGGGCCGACGAACAGCAGGCCGGCGGAGTCGACACCGGCGATCGTTCCGCCACCGGCCCCAATGGTGTGGATGTCGATGGCCGGCGTCGAGACGTGATAGCCGGCGATCTGGAGGTCGTCTCGGGTGGCGACCTGCCCCCCCGACATCAGCAGGACATCGCACGACGTCCCGCCGATCTCCATCGAGATCAGGTTGCCGTCGTTGTCGACGTTCGCGGCGTCACCGGGGTCTCCCGACGATGCCAGGGCCTGGACCCCGACTCGATACCGATTGAGCGCACCCACCGCGGCAGCCGGCCCGCTCAGCAGGAGATTGACGGGGCGGGGCCCGATGGTCTCGACCGAGGCCGCCCCGCCGTTGCTCTGCACCATCAGAAGAGGTCGGGCCAGGCCGAGCCGAGCCAGCTCGGCGTCGAGGGCTTGAAGGTAGTCGACGATCCGGGGTGACAGGGTGGCGTTCACCACTGCGGTCGACGTTCGCTCGTACTCCCCCATCGTCGGGCTGATGTGGGCCGAGCGGGTGATCCAGTCGCCGTCCCAGCGCTCGCGGACCCGCTCCTCGACGGCCACTTCGTGGTGATCGTCGAGAAAGCTGTTGAACAGGGCGATCGCGATCGCTTCGACTCCTTCGGTCTCGAACACCTCGAGGGCAGCGTCGATGTCGTCGGTCGACAGCGGTGCGATCTCGTGGCCCTCGGCATCGACGCGACCACCGACCCCCAGACGCAGATACCGCGGTACCAGGACGGGGGCATACGGCTCACGGTGGTTCCATTGATCTTGGCGCAGGCCCCGTCGGATCTCGAGCGCATCCCGGAATCCGGCCGTCGTCAGCAACCCGACCGTGGCCCCCTTTCCCTCGAGAATCGTGTTGGTGGCGACCGTGGAGCCGTGCACGAAGAGCGCGCAGCCCTGCAGGATGTCGACCGAGGTCGAGTCCAGATCGCGAGCGAGCCGTTCGATGGCGGCCAGTACTCCGCGACTGGGGTCGCTGGGCACCGAAGGCACCTTCGCCACCCAGGTCTCGCCATGCTGATCGGCCAGCACCAGATCGGTGAACGTTCCGCCGACATCGACGCCAATGCGCCAAGGGGCGACGGGAAAGGTTGCGGTGGTCATGCCGTCCAGCTTGGCCGAATCGGTGAACCGCCGACAAGCGTGTCCTGCGGACCGACCTGTGTCAGGATGCGTCGATGCCAGCCAGCGATCACCACGGACTCGTTGTCAACGTTGCCCGGGACCACGGTCAGCGGCTGCTCCTGCTCCTGCACGGCTACGGGGCCGACGAACACGATCTGGCCCCACTGGCCGACATGATCGACCCCGACGGGCACTTCCTCACGTTGTGTCCCCGCGGACCCTTCGACGTCGAATCCGGCACCGGAGCCGCGTGGTATCACCGCGATGCCAACGGCGACATCGACCAGGCCAGCTTCTGCGGCGCACTGGTGCTGCTGGATCAACTGGTCGATGCCACGACCGCCCAGACCGGACTCGACCCGGCCACGATGGTGGTCATCGGGTTCTCGCAGGGGGCAGCCATGACCTTCGCCCTCGGGTTACGAGACAGCACTCGTCCTCGACCTGCCGCCATCGCTGGGCTGTCGGGTTCGATTCCCGAACCTCCCTGGCTGGAATACGCCTGGACGGCGTCCGATCTTCCCCCCACCTACGTCCAACACGGTCTGGACGACCACGTGGTGCCGATCGATCGGGCGCGCCACACCCGCCAGGTGCTCGAGCGCCACCACCTCGAACTCGAATATCACGAATACAACATGCAACACGAGATCAACGCACCTTCGTTGACCGATGTACGTCTCTGGCTGGAGCAGCACTGATGGCACCGTATCCGAACCCCGATTCCCGATCTGCAGCCTTGTACGCCCGGGCTCGTCGTTCGATCCCCGACGGCGCCTCTCGGAGTCTGGCCCTGATTCGGCCCCACCCCATCTATGTGCATTCCGGTCAGGGAGCATGGGTCACCGATGTCGACGGCGGCCGCTACCTCGATGCCAACAACAACTTCACGTCGATCATTCTCGGCCACGCCGACCCGCTGGTGAACGAAGCCGTTGCTCGCCAGCTGTCCAACGGCACCGCCTTCGCCATGGGAACCGAACCCGAGATCGAACTGGCCGAGCTGATCTGTGCCCGAGTCCCCTCGATCGAACGGGTTCGGTTCTGCAACTCGGGAACCGAAGCGGTCATGGGCGCCATCAAGGCGGCACGAGCCTTCACCGGTCGACCCATGATCGCCAAGGTCGAGGGCGCCTACCACGGCACCTACGATCACGTCGAGACGTCGTTGGGGGCGAGTCCCGAGGACTGGGGCGACGGTGAGGCCCCGGCCTCGGTCACCTACGCCACCGGCACGCCGAGTTCGGTGGTCGACGAAGTGGCGGTCCTTCCGTTCAACAATCCTTCGGCGGCCCGTTCGATCATCGATCGGTGTGGTGATCGTCTGGCCGCGGTGTTGATCGACACGCTGCCGAGCCGGGTCGGTCTTCCCATCGTCGATCACGAATTCCTGCAGTCCGTCTTCTCTGCCGCCCGCGCCGTCGGGGCCTTGGTCATCATGGACGAGGTCATCAGCTTCCGGTTGGGTATCGGAGGCAATCAGGGTCGGTTGGGACTCGAGCCCGACCTCACGGCGTTGGCCAAGATCATCGGCGGTGGTTTTCCGGTCGGGGCCACCGGAGGTCGGGCCGATGTGATGGAGGTCTTCGCGTCGATCGATGGTCAACGAGCGGCCGTACCCTCGGGGGGAACGTTCTCGGCCAATCCGATCACCATGGTGGCGGGAACTGCCTGCATGGCCCAGCTCAGTGACGCCTCGTTCGCCCGTCTGGACGAGATCGGAGACTCGATTCGCGATGGACTACGGACTGTGTTCGCCCAGCAGGATCGACCGTGGCAGGTGACGGGGCGAGGCTCGCTGTTTCGGATCCATCCTCACGATCGACCCATTCGTTCGTACCGCGACGCCCATCTCTCCGATGCCGAGGAAGCAATCATGGACCGACTGCAGAAACGGCTCCTGGAACGAGAGGTCTACCTACCGGGATACGGGCTGGGATGCATGAACCTGGCCACCACCGATCGGGATGTCGGCCACCTGGTGGAGGCGGTCGCAGCTGCGATCGCCACCTGAGGGCTCACCATCTGATCGGCCGATGGCTCGAGCAACACCCGGAGCAGGTCGACGGCTCCGAGGAGCGAGGCCGCCACGCCGCCCGCAGCGAGGGAGGGGGGAGTCGAGTCGGCGTGACGACCTCGGGAGTCGGTGCGCCAAGGAGAAGTGGCGGGACCAACACTGTGCGTCACACTAGATGGTACGACAAGCTTGTTGGTGGACATCGACGGGAACCGAGGGACCGCAATCGGGACGGTCTCGCACCGTAGACTCTGGCCGATGGTCGACACGGCCCCAACCCAACCGGGTCGAACTCGACCGCAACGAGCCTGGTGGCATCGGCACCTCGAGCCCGAGGAGCGTCGACGGGTCATGGCCGATCTGGCCCTGACCCGAGTCGAGTCGTGGACCTTCCGGTTCACCACCATGCTCACGTTGTCGGTGGTGGTTGCCGTCATGGGCATGTCAGCCAACTCGGCCGCCGTCGTCATTGGCGCAATGTTGTTGGCCCCTCTGATGACACCGGTACTGGGTCTGGCCGCGGCACTGTCGATGGGCCTGGCCAACAAGTCGATCGTGTCGGTGGCCCGCGTCTCGGCCGCCACGGGGTGGTGTGTCGCGATCGCGACCGCCATCTCGGCCTTGATCCCCGACCAGCCACTGTCCAACGAGGTCATCGCTCGTACCAGTCCGGACGTGCGCGACCTGGTGGTCGCCCTCGCTGCCGGATTCGCCGGTTCATACGCCACCGTGCGGCGGGACGCGTCGTCGGCGCTTCCCGGCGTCGCCGTCGCCGTGGCTCTCGTGCCACCGCTCGCCGCGGTCGGCATCACACTCGAGGCGGGACGCCCCGAACTGGCGGCCGGCGCCCTGCTTCTCTACGGGGCCAACCTGGCAGCCATCATCCTGGCCGGGGTCTTCGTCTTCGTGGCGACCGGCTTCGTCCCGCCCCGCCGTCTGGCCAAGACGACCCCGGCCATCCTGAGCGGCGCCTTCTTGACCACGGCCGTCGTCGTCACCCTCGCCATTCCGCTCATCCAGCGAAGCGTCACGGTCGGCCAGTCGGCACAGTTGCTCCAGGAGGTGAACGTCGCCGTCATATCGTGGATCGATGGCCGCCGGCTCGACATCGCCGACATCAGCGTGGACGCCGAAGCGCGACGGGTCTCGGTTGCCGTCACCGGTCTGGACCGGCCCTCCGAGCAGGCAGACCTCGAAGCGCTCTTGATCCCCATCCTCGGACCCGGGACGCTGGCAAGCGTGCAGTGGACGCGAACCGAGCAGGCGACCACCACCACGACGGTTCCCGATCTACCTCCGACGACGACCGATGAGCAACTCCGATACGAACGGGTGACGAGAACCGTCGAGGCCTGGCTGGCCGACGCCACCGTCGATTCGGTCAGATACGAGTTGGAGGCCGTCTTCCTGGACGGTCAGAGCCTGCGAGTCGACGTGGTCGGCGTCGGTGACCCTCCCTCGGTCGAGGATCTCGTCACTCGACTCGTCTCCGAACTCGATGAAGATCTCGGCGTGACGCTCACCTGGGTGCCGCGCTCGATCGTGTCCCCGCGAACCAGCCTTCCGACACCGTTCGAGGTCCAGACCGATGCCCTCAGCCAGCAAGCCCAGTTCTTCGCAGTCGCCAACGATCTCGCCGTCCTCGACTTCGAACACACCGAGACGCGGGTGACCATCGAGTTCGCCGGTTCGATCGAACCGGACACGACTTTCCTGGTCGAGGCGCTGACCGAGATCGTCGGCGACAACGTGACCATCGACCTCTACTTCATCGAGCGGCGACGCCTCGAAACCACGACCACCACCAGTTGACTACGGCTCGATCACCCCGGGATGGCTTGGGCCTCGAGCCCGACCTCAGGGCTTTGGCCAAGCTCAGGGCTTTGGCCAAGCTCACCGGCGGCGCAACTACGCCGGCTGGCCGACCTTAGATCTCGCGAGCCGCGTGAAACCACCTGTACGCCCGTTCCGGCTCAGCCGAACCGGCCAGTCACATAGCTCTCGGTCCGCGGGTCGGCAGGGTTCGAGAAAATTCGATCGGTGTGGTCGTACTCGACCAGGACACCCGTGCGCGTATCGCTGTCGGGATTGACCTCGACGGAGAAGAAGGCGGTGCGGTCGCTGACCCGCGCCGCCTGCTGCATGTTGTGAGTCACGATGACAATCGAGTACTCGGACTTGATCTGCTGCATCAGGTCCTCGATGTGCGCAGTTGCGATCGGGTCGAGCGCAGAGCACGGCTCGTCCATGAGGAGGACGTCGGGGTTGGTGGCGATGGCGCGAGCAATGCAGAGGCGTTGCTGCTGGCCGCCCGACATACCGAGCGCAGAGCTGTCGAGACGATCCTTCGCCTCGTCCCAGATCGCCGCCTTGCGAAGTGCGTTCTCCACGATGTCGTCGAGGTCGCCACCCTTCTTCTTCTTGACCATACCGGTGATGCGAGGGCCGTAGGCCACGTTGTCGTAGATCGACTTGGGGAACGGGTTGGGCTTCTGGAAGACCATCCCGATGCGTCGACGAACTTCGACGGCGTCGACACCGTTGGCGTAGAGGTCCATCCCGTGATAGCGCAGATCACCCTCGACGCGAGCGATTGCGATCAGGTCGTTCATACGGTTCAGACAGCGAAGAACCGTGGTCTTTCCGCAGCCCGACGGGCCGATGAACGCCGTGATCTCCTGCTCGTGGATCTGCAGATTCACATCTCGTACGGCGCGGAAGGCACCGTAGAAGACGTTGACGTTCGACAGTGCGAAGACCACATCGCCCTCGACCTTGGGTCCCTCGGCACGTCTGGTATCGGTGCCGGTATCGGGCGACTTGGATTGCTGTTCGCTCACCACGTTCTCCATTGTCTCATTTCCTGTCGTGTTCATCGTCATCCACGTTTCTTCTCGAACCGGTTTCGCAGCAGGATCGCTGTCATGTTCAGCAACAAGACCACCACCAGCAGCACCACGATCGCAGCTGCTGCGGCGGTCGCAAATCCCTCGTCGCGACCACGCTGGCTGACCCAGGTCACGATGAGGATCGGCAGTGCCGTGAACCGATCCTGTAGCGCCGTCACATCGACGAAACTGGGGTTCGCCGTGAGTCCGCCGCTGATGGCGCCGATGAGGATGAGCGGTGCGGCCTCGCCGATGGCCCGAGACATGGACAACAGGGTTCCGGTCAGGATGCCTGGCGCTGCATAGGGCAACACCTGGGTTCGAATCATCTCGGACTTGGTGGCACCGACGCCGTAGGCACCCTCCTTCAGACCGGATGGCACGGCCCGGATCGCCTCCTGCGACGTGATGATCACGATCGGCAGTACCAGGATCGCCAAGGTCAACCCAGCCGAGATCGGCGTCGGGCCCCCGGTGAGATCGACCAGCCAGCCGAGGCCGATGAAGCCGAGAATCGTGTTCTTCTCGACGAACAAGAACAGCCCCAGGAGCCCGTATACGACCGACGGGACGCCTGAAAGGTTCCTGATCGCCAACTCGATGAAGCGGGTCGTGCGGTTTTGGTTCGCGTATTCTTCCAGGTAGATCGCGGCGGCGATCCCGGTCGGGAAGGCGATGATCGCCACGAATGCGGCGATCCAGAACGAGCCGTAGAGACCCTGGTGAACACCGAGTTTGTCGTCGATCGAGCGGGAGCGAAGTGTTCCCGACAGGAATCCGCCGAGCCGGGTCGACAGCTGATCCCAACCGTCGAACAACACGTCGAAGATGAGCACACCGATGATGAGTAGCGAGACATAGAGCGTTCCTGCCACGGCGATGCGGAAAATCGTTCCGCCTACGTCGCGGCCCGCACCCTGGAGCGTCTGAGCGTTCTTGCGGGCGACGTCGCCCACGGTGACGATTGCCATCGGAGTCTCCTAGTACTGCTCGCGAATTCGGCGGACGAAGAAGTTTGCGAGCATGTTCAGTGCAAGAGTGATCAAGAACAGCAACAGCCCGACGAAGAAGAGACTCTGGAAGGTCAATCCCTCGCCGACGACATTGTCGGTACCGCTCGCTAGCGAGGCCATGGCTGCGGTCATGGTGAGGCTCCCGTCGTAGGGCGAGCTGGTGAAGATCGCTGCATCGGCAGCGCCGCCGGCCATGAACACGACCATGGTCTCACCCATCGCTCGGGACACCGCGACGATCATCGCAGCGGCAAGTCCGGAGATGGCCGCCGGCAGCACGACCCGCAGCACCGTGGTGACCTTGCGGGCACCCATACCCGCAGAGGCCTCCCGCAGGGCGTCGGGTACCGCCTTCATGGCGTCCTCCGAGATCGACGCGATCAATGGGATGGTCAGAATGCCGACACCGATGCCAGCGGCCAGGATCGAGCCCCGGCCACCTTCGCCACCGAGATTGGCGACGACGTTCGGCGCGATCCACAGGAGAGCGAAGAAGCCGAGCACGACGCTCGGGATGCCGGCCAGGATCTCGAGGATCGGCTTGAGGATCTTGCGGACGCCCGGGCGGGCGTACTCGGCAAGATAGACGGCGGCACCGAGCCCGAGGGGGGTTGCGACCACCATGGCGACGATCGTGACCCAGAAGGTTGCGACGAGCAGAGTGGGTACGTCATAGATACCTCGGCGAGGGAACCACCCGATCTGGCCCCACGTGGTGCTCCAGTCGATGTCGCGCATGAAGATCCACGCCTCGGACAGCAAGGCATACACGATCAGGAACGAGACGACGACCGAGAAGATCGCGGCGCCGAAGAGCACCTGCTTGATGATGGCTTCTCGCCGTAGCCGGCGGGGAGATCCCGACAACGATCCGAGTTCGGCGTCGCTGTGGGGCATGTGCGTCACGGTCATGATCTCACGCAGTCTGTCGAATGGGTTGGGAGGCTGGTTGCTCGTTCACGATGGGCGGCGACCTGTCGATGGGTGGGCCGAGCTCTGCACCCGGCCCACCCATCGATCAAGGCCCTTTCGGCCTGGCCGGGATCAGCCCCGGCCGTCCCATGCGGCCTTGGTTTCGGCCTGGAGTGCGTCGGGAAGCTCGACGTAGCCGACCTCGGCCACTGCGGTGGCGAGACCTTCGGTCACGTAGAAGTCGACGAAGGCGGACGCCGCCGGGTTGGCGTCGATGCGGGCGTTGTTCGCGTAGAAGTAGAGCGGCCGAGAGATCGGGTACTCACCACTCGCCACGGTTTCGGAGGTGGGCGCCACACAACCGTCGCCGCCGTCGACCTCGAGGATCTTGACGTCGGCATTGACGGCAAAGGCGTACCCGACCCAACCGAAGCTGGTGTCGCTGCCCTGCACGCCCTGGAGGATGACATTGTCGTCAGCCGACGGGCTGTAGTCCGGACGGGTGATGGCTTCCTGACCCCGTTCCTCGGCGCTGCCTTCCATCACGATCTCGATGAACGCATCGAAGGTTCCCGACTCTTCACCGGGACCGAAGATGTCCAGCGGCGCGTCCGGCATGTCGCCCGCACCACCGAGCTCGGCGGAGATCTCGTTTCCGTCGGACCAGCTCGTGAAGCCGGTCGACTCCGGGCCGACCAGGGCGTAGATGTCGGCGAAACTCACACACGAGACCGGGTTGTTGTTGCTGGTCATGACGGCCAGACCGTCGATGCCCACCAACAGTTCGGTGAACTCGATGCCGTTCTCTTCGCAGATCGCAGCTTCTTCTTCCTTGATTGCACGAGAAGCGCCGGTCATGTCGGCCTCACCGTCGCAGAAGATCGCCATGCCGTCACCGGTACCGGGACCATCCACGGCGATGTTCACGTTGGGGTTGATGTCGTTGAACAACTCTTGGGTACGAACCGAGACCGGCTCCACCGTCGACGAACCCGTCACGAACACCTCACCCGTCAGTTCACCTCCGGACGCTGCTTCGTCATCGGTCTCTTCTTCCATGGCTTCCTCTGTCTCTTCCTCCGGAGCAGTGGTCACGGCACCCTCGGCGCCATCGTCGGTGGTGGCCTCGGTGCCGCCGTCGCTGCCACACGCGGCGACGATCATCGCCAATGCGGCGAGAAGAGACGTGAGTTTGATGAGGCGCCCTCGCTGGGCACCAGTGCTGTTCATGATGTTGACCTCTCCTGGATCACGGTTTGCAAATGCTGTGTGCATTCGCGGAGGACCGTATCCATCGAAGGTGAACCGTTTGGATACAAAAGGTGAACATTGCGTGCTTCCAAGGAGACGTTCAGATGGCGCCGTGAACGCACGGCGCTCGGGGTCGCGATCCAGTCGAGGTGCCGACTACGCCTTGATCACTCCGGGGGACGATAGAACGTGGCCAGCTGGGCAATGCCGGCAACAACCCCCACACCTATCGCCACCGCGACCCCGACGAAACCATTGAAGCCATCGGCCAGCCCGAGGGCTTCGTCCAGCGACCAATCGCCGGGACCGACCCCGGCGATGAACACCGCGGTGATCGCCACCATGAAGGTGTACTCCCAGCCGTCCTTCACGATGAAGAAGCCGTTCTTGCGGTGACTGGTGTAGCCGGCCACCACCATCACCCCGACGACGGCGGCGGCCGCGAACGAGGTCAGGAAGCCCAGCGCAAGCAGCAGACCGGCCCCGATCTCGGTCAACGATGCGGCCTGGGCATGGAGCCGACCCGGCTTCATGCCGATGCTGTCGAACCAGGCGGCGGTGCCGTCGATGCCGTTCTTGCGCTTGGCCCACCCGTGGGCTGCGAACACCAGTCCGAACACCACCCGGAACACCAGGGCGATCAGTGCGAACTCCGTATCGGTGAGTGAAGTCATCTGCTCTATCTCCCGTAATCGACCGAATACCAACGCTCTGGGCGCATCGTCATCACGATGCTCTCGGTGGTCGAGTCCTCGCAATAGCGATCACCCATTTTCGCACCGAGATAGCGATGCGCCATCGGACGCTCGTCGGCTTCGAGCTCGGCCGGCCGGCGATCGGTGACCGGTCCCTCGACCATGACGTACCGGTAGGGCAGCGACTCCTGTTGCACACAGAGACTGAAGCGCATCGCTTCGGCGATCAACGTCGCCTTTCGAGATCCCGGTCCGGTCAGAATCTTCACCTCACCCCCCGGTTCGTACGCATACCAGATCGGGACGGTCAGTGGTCCGTGCCCGGGATCGTCCACGCCGAGGACACCGACATGGGGTCGGGCCAGAAACGCCTCTCGCTCTTGTTGTGACATCGATGCCATGTCCCATCATGGCTCGCATCGGCGCCGAGCACCGCAGTGAGTACCGTGATCGACATGGCCGACCGATTCCTGGCGATAGCTGCCCACCCCGACGACCTCGACTTCGGGGCGGCCGGAACCACCGCTGCCTTGACCGAGGCCGGCCACCAGGTCATCTATTGCCTCGTCACCAACGGCGACGCCGGTGGCTTCGACGACTCGATCTCACGGGCCCGAATGGCCGAGATCCGTCAGGCCGAACAAACAGCTGCCGCCAAGGCGGTCGGGGTCGACGAACTCCACTTCCTCGGCTTCCCCGACGGCGCCGTCGTGGCCGACCTGGCGCTGCGCAGAGCGATCAGCCGGGTGATTCGCCAGGTGAAGCCCGACAAGGTTCTGGCCCAGTCGCCGGAACGCAACTGGGACCGAATCTACGCCAGCCATCCCGACCATCTCGCCACCGGTGAAGCGACTGCAGCGGCCGTCTACCCCGACAGCCGTAACCCGTTCGCGTTTCCCGACCTGCTGGCAATCGAACAACTCGAGCCCCACACCGTGACCGAGATGTGGCTGATGGGCGGAAACGACGCGAACCACTTCGTCGACATCACCGACACCATCGACCGGAAGGTCGAGGCGCTGCTCTGTCACCGCAGCCAGATTCGCGACGTCACCGAACTCCCGCAGATGCTGCGCCAATGGGCATCGGACACCGCTGCCGCCGCCGGCCTCGCCGAGGGGCGACTGGCCGAATCGTTCCGCATCGTGAACACGGCCTGACCGGCGCCACGCGGTGTCGCTGCCGTCGGCTACTCGTTGACGAAGCGATTCTCGAGCCAGCCGATGTTCTCGACCTCGATTCGACACACGTCGCCGTCCTTGAGGAACTTCGGCGGATCGAAATAGGCAGCCACCCCGCTACTCGTCCCGGTGGCGATCACATCACCGACCTCGAGGGTGCAGACCGTGCTGAGAGTCTCGATCTGGTCCCAACAGTCGAACAACATCAGATCGGTCGTGGTGTCCTGACGGAGCTCGCCGTTCACGAAGGTCTGCATCCGCAGTCCATGCGGATCCGGCATCTCGTCGGTGGTGACGAGCCAGGGGCCACAGGGCCCGTGGCCATCCCAGGACTTCCCGAGCGTCATGGTCTGGGCTCGCCGCTGCCAATCACGCACCGATACGTCGTTGATCACGGTGTAGCCGGCGACGACCGAGGCCGCATCGGCCTTCGACACCGCTCGACACTCCACACCGATGACCATCCCGAGCTCGCCTTCATAGTCGACGCAATCGGGAGCTGCAGCCGGAATGGGCACATCGGCATTCGGGTCGTTGACACAGGTCGACTGTTTGTTGAAGAACATCGGATACTCGGGGGCGGGGCGCCCACCCTCTTCGATGTGATCGGTGTAGTTCAGTCCAATGGCAAGGAACTTGGGTGGTCGAGCGACCGGGGCCAGAAGCGTGACATCGCTCAGCGCCCACGTCTCGGCGCCGTCGAGCGCCGCCTGGCGGGCTGCCGGTTCGAGCATGGCCGCAGCGACGACGTCGTCTCCCAGGTCCAACGCGGCCAGCGACACGACATCACCACCCGCCACCGCGCCCAGCTGAGCAGGACCGTTCCCCACCTTGAACCTGGCAATCTTCATCTCTGGCTCCTCACCCTGTTGGTTGTCTCGTGACGGTTGTGTTGCTGCCTCGGGCAGGGGTGTCGCGCTAGCTGCCGTCGCCGGCACCAGCGAACTCGAAGGCGATTCGACGATTGGCGGCCCGGCCCTCTTCGGTTGCGTTGTCGGCCACCGGCTCGTCCTCCCCTGCCCCCCGAGCCGTCAGTCGCTCGGCGTCGACGCCCAACTCGACCAAGCGGTCGAGCACCGCGGCGGCTCGCTCCTCCGAAAGCACCTGGTTGACCTCGGCACCGCCCTGATCGTCGGTGTGACCAACGATCTCCACCGCGATGTCGGGAGCGGCATTGATGGCATCGGCGGCCTGTTGAAGGATCTCGTCCGATACCGGATCGATGTCAGCACTCCCCGTGGCGAACAGAATCGGATTGGCGGCCAGCTGTTCGCGAAGTCGGGTCTCGAGTCGGCCCAGAGCCTCAGCGCTCGTATCGACTTCGACGGCATTGTCGACCGTGACACCAAAGGCAGTTGCTGCCGTGTTGGCGAACGCCGCCAGGCGGGCATCGCCAGCATCGACGCTTCCGGTCAGCCGTACCTGGCCACCGGCCAAGGTGGTCAGCGCATCGACCGACAGACCGGATCCATCGACGTTGGTGGCGCCCCACAGATCGCTGGCGGTCCCGACCATCCCATCGACGGTGTCCTGATCAGGCACCACGCCTCGCAGTGTCACCTGCTCAGCTGCCACTGCGACCTCGACATCGATGGGCGTCAGGTCGACCTCCTCGAACGTCACATCGAAGGCACCGGCATCCAAACCCAAGGCAGCGGCGACATCGGCTTGGAGTCCCTCTGGCGATTCGTCGCCTTCGGACGTGGTCCCGAGGATCGACAGGCTTCCACCGACGAGCGTGGTGCCGGCGTCGACGGTCAGCTCATCGATGACGTTGCCTTCGCCGTAACGGGCCTCGGCCAAGGTGATCAGCTGCGTGCGAGCACCTTCGTCGGGTACCGCCCCACGAAGGGTGACCTGATCACCGTCGACAGCGAACTCGAGCGCCACCGGGCGCAGCTCGGCATCGATGGCTTCCGTCGTCGATGACGAGACCGCATTGCTGGTCGAGGTCGACGAATCGGAGTCGTCACAGGAGTACGCGACCAGGGCCAGGCCCAGGAACAATGCAAACAGGAATGCCAGGTAGGCCCACCCTGCGTAGACGGGTCCCCGTTGGTCGTGGTCGTCATCCACGACAGGTGCGTGGCCATCACTCGTTCCGGAACCGGCTTCACCACCGACAGCACCGGCACCATCACCGGCAACATCACCGGCAACGGCCTCGGGCGACATCGCCTCTTGCGCTGCGGCATCATCCGACGACGGAACAGCAGCAAGATCGTCGGTCTCGTTGTCACTCATGCAGTATCACCCAATCGATTCGATCAACTCTGCAGCAGGTTAGTTGCGAGCTGTCTGGATCACTGCAATCCACAGCAGGGGCGCCGAGGGCGCGGACACTTGCCGTCAGACGGGGCGTTCGCCACGGTTCGCCACGAGCATCCGTTTCACCTCGGCCATCGTGGCCACCTCGGTCTCCCGATCCGGGCCCCGCGGAGTGAGGTTGAACACCGTCGCTCCTTGTTCGGCGTAGGGGGCCAGGAATTCGGCGATGTCCTCGGCCGTGCCGCACGGGGTGTACTTCTCGAAGGATTCGAACGCAATGCGGTAGAAGGACTCCATACCTTGCGACACATGGCGCCGGGCGTCGTCGCGGTCGGTGCCGACACCAACCCAGATCTGGAGGCCGTGCTGCCACTGCGGCCTACGTCCGAGCTCTGCTGCGGTGGTCTCGACCCGCTCGACACCTTCACCGAAACGTCGCGCCGAACACCAGCTCGCCAACCAACCGTCGCCGTACCGTCCCGCCCTCGTCAACGCGGCATCGCTCCGGCCCCCGATCGTGATCGGAACGGCCGGGGAGACCGTGGGACGAATGGTGGCGTCGGCAAGGTGAAAGAACTCGTCGTCCCACGTGACCGTTTCCCCGTCCAGGAGCGCCCGAACGATTTGCAGCTGGGCGTCGGTTCGACGCCCGCGGGTCCGGGGGTCGATGCCGCAGACCTCGAACTCGTGCCGGTCCTCACCACCGACTCCGACGCCGAGCGTGAATCGTCCCGGCGCAGCCTGCGCCACCTGGGTGACCTGGCGGGCCGCCACCATTGGATGACGAAGCGCCAGCAACATCACACCCAGATAGAGGTCCAAACGCGGTTCGATGCCCGACAGGGCAGCCAGGTACGTGAGCCCGTCGATGCCACTACCGCCACGGAAGCTGACGTGATCGGCGATCAGCACATGATCGAGGCCCAGATCCGCGATCAACTTCAGATCGCCGCTCCGTTGCTCCGGTGAACGATCGAAGATGTCGAGTGGAGGTGAGATGCCGACCCGAAGATGCATCGTCTCACTCTTGCAGACCGGATCCGATCACACGAACACCTCAGCCGAGGTCAGGGCGCCAATGCTGGCGCTTCGGCGTCTTCTTCGATCTCGATGAAGATGCACTCACCGGGGCATTCGGCGGCCGACGCGATGACCGAGCCTTCCGAAGCCCTCGGCACGACGGCCATCTCCGCCGAACCGCCCGGGTCGTTGAAGACTTTCGTCCCTTCCAGGCAGTAGGCGATGCCGTCCTCGAGGATGCGGAACACCTCGGGCGCATGGTCGGTGCACAGGCCGTCACCGGTGCAGAGATCCTGATCGATCCACACCTTCAACCGAGCAGCGCCCGCGACACTCCTGCCTTCCATCACTTCCTGCCTTCCATCACCCCGAGGGTACGCGTTGGTCTCGTCCTTCCCCCAGTCAGGCGACGAACCGGCCGAACGATCGAGTCGGGAGAGCCAAGGTCCAGCCAGTAACCTCGGAAGCCGTGACCAGCTCCTTCGGCCAGCTCTTTCGTGTGACCAGCTTCGGGGAGTCCCATGGTCCGGCCGTCGGCGTCATCGTCGACGGCTGCCCACCCAGACTCGAGATCTCCGAAGCCGACGTGCAGCGGGACCTCGATCGCCGACGACCGGGTCAGAGCCGCCTGGTCACCCAGCGAGACGAAGGCGATCGGATCGAGTTCCTCTCCGGTGTGTTCGACGGCCAGACCACCGGCACCGCCATGGCCATGATGGTGCGGAACAAAGACCAGAATTCCGGTGCCTACGACCATCTGAAGAACGTGTATCGCCCCAGTCATGCCGACTGGACCTACGAAGCCAAGTACGGCATTCGAGATCATCGTGGCGGCGGCCGGGCATCGGCCCGGGAGACCATCGCTCGGGTCGCGGCGGGCGCCGTGGCCCGCAAGCTCCTGCACGAGGCAGCCGGCATCGAAGTGTTGGCGTGGGTCAGCCAGGTGCACGACATCTCCATCGAGACCGATCCGACCCAGGTCACCCTCGAGATGGTCGAGGCCGACCCGACACGCTGCCCCGATCCTGCCGCCGCGAACCGAATGACCGCGGCCATCGAGCAGGCACGCTGTAACGGCGACAGTCTGGGTGGCGTGGTCACCTTCATGGCCAGGAACGTCCCCGCCGGACTGGGTGAACCCGTCTTCGACAAGATCGATGCCGATCTGGCCAAGGCCATGATCTCTCTTCCCGCCGCGAAGGGTTTCGAGATCGGAAGCGGATTCGCCGGGACCCGGTTGACCGGACTGGGCCACAACGACCCGTTCGAGCCCGGTAGCGACGGTCGGCCTCGGTTGGTCACGAACAACTCGGGAGGAATACAAGGCGGCATGACCTCGGGGAGCGACATCGTGGGCAGGGTGGCCTTCAAGCCCACGGCCACCATCGCCTCGGAACAACAGACCGTCACCACCGAGGGCGAATCGACGGTCCTGGCCGCCAAGGGACGCCACGACCCGTGCGTTCTGCCCCGGGCAGTCCCGATGGTGGAGGCCATGGCCCTGCTGGTCCTGGCTGATCACTGGCTGCGCCAGCGAGCCATCGCCCCCTAGCTCGGATTCGACTCGCC